>JAUVHF010000070.1 GCA_030593425.1 Anaerolineales bacterium | reverse complement strand
TGGTGCGGATAGCGGTCGTTTTTCCGGCCCCGTTGGGCCCCAGCAGTCCGAAAATCTCCCCCTCATAGACCTCGAAGGAGAGCACGTCCACAGCCGTGAAGCCGTTGTAGCGTTTCACCAGGTTGTGCACTTCGAGCATCGTCTGAGTCATACCCTTCTCTCCTGCTTGCTAACTTGTGGCTCTTTTCAATGGAGCCGGCCTAGGATCTCGTGGGAACTCAGCGGAGGCCTATCTCCGTATCTTCGTCGTCCACCTTATAGTCATCGACTGTCAAGGGGCCATCGAACCATCTGGTGAGCCCTTCTGCCTCGATCATGGGCTCGCCTCCTCCACAGGTCTATACCTCCTGATGATCCAAAGGCTGAAGAGGGCCACCAGGAGGACGACCGATTCGGCAGCCACCGCTCCCCACTTGGCGTTGATGGAGACTGCGATGAGGTTGGCCAGGCCGTGGTATCCCATGGCCATAAAAAGATACGAGATCTTGCCCCGCGTGAAAACCTGAAGGACGAGGACAGCCAAGGAGATATGAAGAGTGATGGCGAAGAGCCGTTCCACCCCTCCCAAACGCGGCATATACCAGGGCAGAGCGAAGAACTGCTCTACCTGCTGGGCTATCAGCGTCGCCTGTTCCCCAGAGACGGGCAATTGCGAAAGGTCCATCCCCCGCCGCACAATCATGGTCACCAGCGTCAAAACCACTCCCATACCTACACCGATGGATTCGATGCCCCCGTGGCCGGCCCCGAACGCGAGGGCTTCCCGCCAAGTCCGGACTTTCTTGATGAGAAAACGGTACACCAAATAGCGTGTCCCTTCTTCAAAAAATCCGGCCGTGAGGGACATAACAACGACGTTGAAGGCGAAGGCGTACCTTTCCGGCGGAGAAGGCAACATCCCTCGTTGAAAGGCGATGGTCGCGCCATACAGCAGAGGTAAGCGTACCACCTGGGAGCCTACAAAGGCCAAAGCCCCAAAGCCGAAGAGCCCCCAGCGGACCCCAAACCGTCTAACCAAGTAGAAGCCCAAGGCGACGGGAAAAAGGAGCATGAAAAGGATCTCCACTCCGAAAGCGAGATGTAGAAGCATCTCTTCCTCCTCCATCCAGCGATGATATTCAAAGGGGACAATCGAGAGGTGTACTCTTCGTACTTCTCGCCGAAGACCTCAACATTTGCACCGCCCCGGTCTTGACCCAAAAGGCAACCAAAGAAGATGGATCAGCAAGACCAAGAGTCCCCATCAACTCTGCCCTATACAAGCCCAAGGGTTCTGGAAACGGGGGCGTCCCCAAGCCGGTCGGGAATCCTAGTAGTTTACTTCTCTTCTGAGCCTTCCTCGCCAGCCGAGGACTGGAGGCCCACACTTTGCGCCAAGGAGGTGAGCCCCGCCACTCCACCCAAAGCCATAGTCTCCACCGCCGTGGAGGGAACGATGATGAGGGCACCCTTCTCCTTGAGGCCCTCAAATAGCATGTTCATGGCTCGCAGGTGCAAGGCGGTGACATCGCCCTCGTATATCCGGGCCGCCTCCAAGAAACTCTTCGCGATCTGCCGCTCCGACTCGCCCAGGATGACTCGGGCTTGCCTCTCCCTTTCGGCCTGGGCCTGGCGGGACATGGCATCCTCCAGAGCCTCAGGGATGACGATGTCGCGGATCTCCACCGACTGCACGGTGATGCCCCACGGGGTGGTTCGCTCATCGATGATCTTCTGCAACTCCTGGTCCATCTTGGCCCGACCCACCAAGATGTGGGCCAGATCCATCTGGCCGATAATCTCTCGGAGTGCCGTCTGGGACGCCCAGGAGATGGCCTCATCGTAATCCTCCACCTCCAGGGCCGCCTTCTCCGCATCCCAGACCACCCAGAAGAGGACGGCGTCCACATCAACGGGGACGGTGTCCTTGGTGAGAGTGCGCTCCGCCGTGAAAGGGGTAACCATCACCCGGTGGTCGATCCAGGCTGGTATGGAGTCCACGATGGGAATGACCCAAAACAACCCGGGACCCGCCAGCCTTTGAAATTTGCCGAAGCGGAGCACGATCACCTTCTCCCATTGGTCGGCGACCTTGATAGCGAGGAGGAAGTAGAGGCCCACTAGACCCCCCACCGTTATGACCGCGGCTATAGCCCAGTCGGGAGCCCCGAGGCTCAGATCCAGAAGAACCCCGGCCAGGATGCTGATAGTCATGATGATGAGGAACACCGTGACGGAAACGGGATTCGCTACCTTGGTGGCTACTTTGCGCCTCTCTTCCCACTCCTTGACTCGCTTCTCCCAGGTCTCACCCCCCTCTACCAGGACTTCCTTCTTTCTCGCTCTACCTATGAACATCTAATCTCCTCCTGAATTGCTGATATGCTTCTCCTCTTCCCACTCCTCCAGTTGGGTCTCGAAAGCCGTTCTTATCTCCTCTGCCTTGTACCCCAGGCTGAGGGCTTCCAAGAGTGCGCCACCCATGATGGCCCGCAGGCGATCTCTGCGCATCTCCGCCAGCCGTCCTTCATCAGGATGAGCAGCGATGAAGGTGCCCCGCCCCTGCTGGGTGGAGATCACCCCCTGATTACCCAGTTCGTGATAGGCATGAACCACGGTGTTAGGGTTCACCCGCAGGTCTACAGCCAGTTGCCGGATGGTGGGCAATTGATCCCCTGGCTTGAGCCTCCCAGCGGCCACCAGATGCTTAATCTTTTCTATTATCTGGGCGTAGAGGGGCACACCGCTCTCGTAATCAACCCGTATCTGCATCGTCTTCATTCTACTAATTCACCTAGTACAATTATATCAATATTTGACCCCTTTGTCAAGCATGTAAAAGCCCCTCGGTTTACCCCCCATCCTCAATCGTCGGCGGGTTGCCTGGGGAAACTTCGACAAATTGTTCTCCCTCCCCATCGCTGATATAATTTCTTATAGAACTTCTTTGCAGAAAGCCAGGATATGTATAGCCTAGACGATACCATCGCCGCCATCTCCACCCCTCTAGGAGAGGGGGGAATCGGCATCGTGAGGATGAGCGGGCCAGAGTCGGTAGCCATCCTCGAGAAGATCTTCCACCGAGCCAAGGGAGAGGGGCTTGAATCCTACCGGCTCCATTATGGCCATATCATCGATCCCGATACCGCGGAGAAGGTAGACGAAGTCTTAGTCTCCTACATGAAGGCTCCCCACTCCTACACCCGGCAGGATGTGGTGGAGATCAACTGCCACGGAGGCATCGTGCCTCTGCGCCGCGTCCTGGAACTACTCCTACGGTATGGAGCCCGCCTGGCCCACCCGGGGGAGATGACCTCTCGAGCCTTCCTTTTGGGTCGCATAGACCTGGCCCAAGCGGAGGCGGTCTTGGATATCGTGCGCGCCAAGACGGAGGCTAGCCTACGAGCGGCGGTAACCCAATTGGGAGGGTGGCTATCGCAGGAGATTCGACGGGTGCGGGCGGAATTGGTCGAGGTTCTCGCCTATCTGGAGGCGACCATCGACTTCGAGGAGGATGAGATACCAGAACGGGATATCTCGAAGCCACTCAAGCGAGCGCAGGAGAAGATAAAGGCTCTTCTGGCCAGCGCCGATCAGGGGATCATCTACCGTCAAGGGGTGCGGGTGGCTATCGTAGGCCGTCCCAACGTAGGGAAGTCCAGCCTCTTGAACGCCCTCCTCAAAACCAGCCGGGCCATAGTGGCCCCCATCCCTGGCACCACCAGAGACACGGTAGAGGAGAGTTGTAACCTCCAAGGGGTGCCTATGTCTTTGATCGATACGGCGGGCATCGCCGAGGGGAAAGACCTGGTGGAGAGGCTGGGGGTGGAGCGGAGTCGCGAGGCACTACAAAGAGCGGACCTAACCCTCATGGTCGTTGACGGAAGCGAACCCCTCCAGGAAGAGGACCGAGAGATCGCCAGCCTCCTGAACGGGAAGCCAACCCTCCTGGTCATAAATAAGAACGATCTGCCACAACTGGCCTCTATCGATGGGCTGCTTCTCCAGGTGCCGTGCCTATCGGTATCCGCCTTGACGGGAGAGGGGTTACAAGAACTGGAAGAGGCTATTCTAGATACGATCTTTTCGGGAAAGGTTGTGGTCTCGGACGCCCCCTTAGTCACCAACCCTCGCCATAAGCAGGCCCTGCAATCGGCTTTGGAACACCTGCTGGATGTCGAAGGAGCCCGCAAGGAAGCGCTCCCCGCCGATTTCTTGGCCATCGACCTCCATGGAGCGGTGAACGCTCTAGGGGAGATCACCGGAGAGACGGCCACCGAAGATCTGCTAGAAGTGATCTTCAGCCAGTTCTGCATAGGTAAGTAAACGGCCCTGCTGATTGCAGGGCCTCTTTATGATAATAGTTGCTAAGGGTCTATTCCCCTCCCAGATACCTCAGGGCGGTCATCACCTTATCTTCCGTCGTCATCTCCTCATCGGTGAGGGAACTCACCGCCTCTCTAGCCTCGGAGAGGCTGTAACCCAAAGCGGTGAGAGCCTCTACCACCTCGACATCCTCAGGGCTGAGGGGGGGAAGAGGCACCAGCCGCTCCAGCGCTATCTTGTCCTTCAAATAGAGGATGACCCTCTCCGCGATCCGCTTGCCGATCCCCGGCACCTGACTCAAGAGTCCCACATCACCGTGGGCTACGGCCAAGCGGAAGTCATCGACAGAGAGGGTGGAGAGGATAGATAGAGCCAGTCTGGGGCCGATACCCGAGACCCCCAAAAGGAGTTTAAAGAGGGTCAGTTCATCTTGGCTCTGAAAGCCGTAGAGAGAGACCTCGTTCTCCCGGAGGTGAAGATGGGTGAAGAGGGCTACCTCGTGGCCTGGGCTGCCCAACTCCCTGAGGAAAGAGGTGGGGACATAGACCTTGAAGCCCAGGCCGCCCACCTCGACAATGATATAGTCCTCATTCTTGGCCGCGAGCCTACCCCGCAGACTGGAGATCATGAGATCACCCTCTGCTCGCCTCCAAAGCCCTCTCCACCTGGATGGAGTAGAGGTGGCATATGGCCACCGCTAGGGCGTCTGCGGCATCATCAGGTTCAGGCAGAAAATCCAAGCCCAAAACTATCTTCACCAGTTCCTGCACCTGGCCCTTGGTAGCCCGCCCATAGCCGACCAACGACCCCTTCACCTCCAAGGGGGTGTATTCGTAGACGGGGAGGTCGTGCTTGGCCGCCGCCAAAAGGGCTACCCCCCGGGCCTCTCCCACAGCCAGAGCGGTACGCGCGTTCCGGCTGAAAAAGAGCCTTTCCACGGCTACATCGGTGGGTCGATGACGGACGATGATCTCTTCCAGTTCATCACAGATAACCCTAAGTCTCTGCGCTGGGGGCAATTCCGATCCCGGAGTGATGACCCCATATTCCACCGAGGTCAAATCTTCGCCCCTTTTTTTCACCAAGCCATATCCAGTCGCCGAAACCCCAGGATCGATGCCTAGCGTCAGCACAGGCCCTCCTCAGGCTGCCTCGTACTCGTAACTATCCACCACCTCAGCGGAGATATCCAGATTAGAGTAGACCTGTTGGACGTCCTCCAGTTCCTCCAAGGCCTCTACGAGATGCATGATTTGGATGGTCTCCTTCTCCCCCAACCGCGTTAGGGTCTTGGGCACCATGGTGATCTCCGCCGAGGAGAAGGGGACACCTTCTCTCTCTAGGGTCTCCTTGACTTCTTGAAAGCCCGCAGGCTGGGTGTATATCTCCACCAAACCGTTCTCGATCCTCACATCGTCGGCTCCAGCATCTATAGCCTGGAGGGCGAACTCCTCCGCTTCTTCGCCATCGGCCTCGATGATGATCAACCCTTTCTGATCGAAGAGCCAGATGACGCTCCCCGTCTCCCCCAGGCTACCACTGCTGCGGGTGAGGAGGTGTCGAATATCGGCTACCGCTCGGTTGCGGTTATCGGTGAGGGCATCTAAGATCAAGGCCACCCCATGGGGACCATAACCTTCGTACCGGATCTCCTCGAAGGCCTCACCTTTTATCTCGCCTGTTCCCCGCTTGATAGCCCTCTCTATGCTATCCTTGGGCATATTGGCCTGTTTGGCCCTATCGATTACCAGGCGCAAGCGGAAGTCCACATCTGGGTCACCCCCACTTTGCCGAGCAGTAGCGGTCAGTTCCCGGGCTATCTTGGTAAAGAGCTGGCCTCTCTTGGCATCAGTGGCCGCTTTCTTCCTCTTTATGGTCGACCATTTCGAATGCCCTGACATCGCTCATCCCCCCTCTCTTCTTCATTATAACATCATAGAGGTGCCCCTGCAATATCGGTTACATGGGAAATTTCTTTGGCCATCGTCAATTCCACAAAGGGCCAAAGACTGATTGCCGGGAAAGGATATATCTCTTTCCCACTAGGCTACGAGCCGCTCCTTGTTTGCTCTCCGCATACCGACAAAGAAGAGGAGGGGTCGAATTCGACCCCTCCTCTAAACAGATGATTGCAATCAGGCCCCTTCTTCGATCTCCACCGGCTTGCCTCTCAGGAAACCAAAGCCAGAATAGATGAAATATATGGCCAAGGCCACCAAGATGAGGCCACAAACTACTAGCACCCCTCGATAGAACGATGCGCTCAAGAACCCTCTCCCCGAAGCGATGAGGAAGGCCAAAAGGCTATTCCAACTTAGGTCAGAGAGGATATGGCCTGAGAAGAAGGCCCCTAAGCCAGGCAGGCCCCTACGCAGGGCCAAAACGACGTAACTAGCCCCCACGCTAGCCCACCAAACCACCCAGTAGGGGTTGGATATACTAGCCAGAACCCCGGCTCCCACAGAACCAAAAGCGGCGAGGCCTCCCATCTCCCCAGGCTCCAACTCCAAGGCGATCCCCACCCAACCGCTCCTAGCGATATCGATGCCCATCCAGAGGAGAAACCCCCCTCCTAAGAGCCCGATCAGCCCCGCTACCAGGCTGCGCTTGAATACCTTCCCCAAACCCATAGCCAGCGCGGCTACAGCGGCTATTTCCGCCATGGCGTGTCCCGCGGTTACCAAGGGCCCGGCCCAGAAACCGTGGCGGGCGCTCTGGCTGATGGTTACCATAGAAACAGGGCCCGGCATTAGGGCCCCAGAGAAACCAACGATTAACGAAGTCAAAAAAAGGGCAAGTAAGGCTCTCACTTCTTATACCGGTATACGACGCGACCCCGGGTCAGGTCGTAGGGAGAGAGTTCCACCAATACCCGATCCCCCAAAAGGATACGGATATAATACATCCTCATGCGGCCCGAGATATGAGCCAACACCTCGTGTCCGCTGTCCAACCGTACCCGGAACATGGCGTTAGGCAGCGCCTCCACTACCGTGCCTTCGGCCTCGATCTTTTCCTTCTTGGTGGTCTTCTGCTGCCGTTTGCGGGCCATATACTACCTTTTCTGACTATATATCCTTTGGTGATTCCTCCCTTACGAGCACCTTGCGGGAGCGCCCCCCCGATTCCATAGGCCCCACGATGCCTGCCTCCTCCAGTTGCTCTATCAGTCGAGCCGCCCGCGGGTATCCGATCCCCAGGCGCCGCTGCAAAAAGGAAGCCGAGGCTCGCTCATGCCGCATCACCAGGGCTTTGGCCTCCTCGAAGAGGGCATCGTATCCCTTCGCCTCCGCCTCTACCTCTACCTCGCCCTCCCAAGGGATCACCTCTTGCTCAGCAGAGAGACCGACCTCCCGCTGCCAAAAAGCGACCACTTTAGCGATCTCCTCATCGGAGACGAGGCAGCCCTGAAGCCGCACCAGGATCGATGAATCGGGAGCCATATAGAGCATATCGCCCCGCCCAAGAAGGGTCTCCGCTCCGGCCGTATCGAGAACCACTCGGGAATCTACCTGAGAGGAGACGGCGAAACATATGCGAGC
>JAUVHF010000126.1 GCA_030593425.1 Anaerolineales bacterium | reverse complement strand
TTAGTATAATTCTCAACCAAGAAAGCCAGGGAAGAGCATGGTGAAGACTATAGTAGTGCTGCCCACCTACAACGAAGCGGAGAACCTGCCCCCGATGGTGAGTGAGATCTTCTCCCTAGGCATCGAGGGGCTAGAGATCATCGTCGTGGACGACAACTCGCCGGATGGGACGGGGCAGATAGCGGAGGAACTGGCCTCCCGTCACCCGGGTAGGCTGTGGGTCATCCATCGACAGGGGAAACTGGGGCTGGGTTCCGCCTGCCTCCGCGGCTTTGAAGAGGCTTTAGCGCGGGGCGCCGACTATGTAGTGGAGATGGACGCCGACTTCTCCCACACCCCTTCCTATCTCCCCCTCCTTTTGGAGAAGATGAAGAGTTGCCATCTGGTGATCGGCTCCCGATATGTGGAAGGGGGAAGGGTGGACGAGCGGTGGAGTATCTGGCGGCGGCTCCTCAGTCGAGGAGGCAACCTCTACGCTCGCTTGGTGACCGGCTTGTCGGTGCAAGATACTACCTCCGGCTTCAGATGTTACCGGCGAGAAGTGCTTGAAAATCTGCCCCCCATCGGCTCCGAGGGCTACGCCTTCCAGATCGAGATGGCCTACCTCTGCCAGAAAAGGGGGTACCGCCTCTGCGAACTCCCCATCTATTTCCAAGATCGAGCCCTGGGCCACTCCAAGATGAGCCTGGTCATCATCCTGGAGGCGTTCTGGCGGGTCTGGCAGATGAGATGGCGACATAGATAGTAGGAGTCCGCTTCCCTTGAGAAGAGGATGGATCTACGAGTTGCTGATAGCCTTGGGGCTCCTCATCTTGCCCCTTCTTTTCTTCTGGCCGGTCATCTTCGGCGGGAAGACGCTTATCCCCTTCGATAACCTATATGCCTTTGAGCCTTGGAAATCGTACGCTACCCAACTGAGCGTCGGCGTCCCTCACAATTTGCTCCTATCCGACCTCCTCTTAGAGAACTACGCCTGGAAAGAGTTCATCCTGGAGGCCCTCCGTTCGAGGCAGATCCCTTATTGGAACCCCTACCTCTTCGCCGGGGTCCCCTTCTTGGCCGCGGGTCAACATTCGGCTCTCTACCCCCTAAGCATCATCCACTACATCTTCCCCTTGCCCCAGGCTTATGGGTACTTCACCGTTATTCATCTCTTCCTGGCTGGGCTCTTCATCTATATCTATGGGCGAGTCTTGGGCCTGAATCGATGGGGCGGCTTTTTGGCGGGGGTAACCTACACCTTCAGCCTTTTCATGGTGGTGAGCGTGGTCTGGCCCCAAACCATCGCTGCCGTCACCTGGTTGCCGCTGGTCTTAGCCCTGGTGGAACTGGCCTTCCGGGCTCAAGAGAGCGAGCCGCCCAAACCTCCGCTCCCCTACCTCTTAGGGGGAGCCTTAGTCCTGGGAGTGAACTTCCTGGCCGGCCACGCCGAGTTCTCCTACCTGGTGCTCTTGGTCACCGGCTTTTACACCCTCTGCCGCCTGGCCAGCCTCTGGTGGAGAGCCCGAGACCTAAGGCGCACCCTCTATTTGGGCCTGGGAGTTTTGGCCATGGCCATCCTGGGCCTGGGGTTGGGAGGGATACAACTTATCCCTCTCTACGAACTGGTCACTCGTAGTTTTCGCCAGGATTCGGCTGGCTATCAAGAGATCATCGGCTGGGCCTACCCCAAACGCCAGATCATAACCTTCTTGGCCCCCAACTTCTTCGGCAACCCCGCCCATCACGGTTACTTCGATCTCTTAAGCCGAAAGATCGTCCCCGTCACCCAGGACTTCGCGGGGGAGCCCATCGACACCATCTTCTGGGGGATCAAGAACTATGTGGAGGCTGGAAGTTACGTGGGGATACTCCCCCTCCTTCTGGCGGTGGTGGCCTTCTTCGGACGACGGAGTCGTTATCTCTGGATTTTCGCTTCCCTCGCTATCCTCTCTCTCCTTTTCGCCTTCGGCACCCCTCTCTACGCTCCCCTTTTCTACATCCTGCCTGGCTATAGGCAACTCCACACCCCCTTCCGCTGGGTCTTCCCCTACACCCTCAGCATAGCCCTCTTAGCCGGCCTGGGAGCCGACCGCCTGGCTAAGAGGGGAACTAAATCCCCTCGCCTGATCGGCTGGCTGGCCCTATCCCTGGGCTGCATAGGACTGCTTCTGACGGCCCTCGTATTTCTCCAACCAGGCCCTTTCATCCCCCTGGCAGACCGTCTCCTCGCGGTTTCCCAGAAGGCTCAGGAGGCCTTCGCCAACGGAAGTATCCTCCTTTCCTACCAGTGGCCGAATCTGGTGCATCTGGCTCTCTTCTCGGCGGGGGGTGGGTTAGCGATCGTCCTAGCCTACCTCACGCTCAGTCGAAGGCTCTGGCAACCTCTAGCCCTCTTCGTCCTACTTTGCGACCTCTTCATCATAGGTAGAGGGTTCAACCCGGCTGTCGACCCCGAACTCATCGACTTCACCCCTCCCTCAGTCGCCTTCCTACAAAGCGACCCCGACCTTTTCCGCTTCACCACTTTCAACGCGCCGGGGGAGAAGACTTTCAACGCCAACGCGGGGATGTTCCATCGCCTCTCCGACATCCGGGGGTACGACTCTATCATCCCCCAGCAATATGCCCAGTTCATGGGCCTCATCGAGGAACAAACCGAACTCCTCTACAACCGGATCGCCCCTCTCTATGAATACAAATCTCTTGACTCCACTCTCTTGGACCTCCTGAACGTCAAATATGTGGTCACCACTCGCCACATCCCCAACCCCGGTTACACCTTGGTCTACGATGATGAAGTGCGCATCTACCGAAACGATGATTGGCTGCCCCGGGCTTTCGTGGTGTCGGAAGCCAAGACAATTGAGGATGAGGAAGCACGGGGACAAGCGCTTCGGGTTTTGGACCCCCGGGAGTACGTCATACTAGAGGAGGAACCGCCCACTCCAGGCGGAGGCCTAAGCCAGTCTAGCGTAGCCCCCCCCAAAGTGGCCATCACCGAATACACGATCAACCAGGTGACGATAGAGGTAGATATGCCCCAGCCGGGATGGCTACTCTTGACCGATTCCTATTTTCCCGGCTGGAAAGCGTATGACAGGGTGGGGGAAAGCGAAGAGGAGTTGCAGATCTACCGGGCCGATGGCAACTTTCGGGCCGTATTCCTTGAAGCGGGAGAACACACCGTCCGCTTCAAGTATAGCCCCCTCTCTTTCAAGTTGGGGCTCTATGTCACTTTCCTGGCCGGGGTGATAACCCTGGTCGGTTTCGGCTACTCCCTTTGGGGACACATGTACCGGGAAGAACCCAAGACCACCATCCAGCGGGTGCTGAAGAACGCCTTGACCCCCATGGGCACCTCCTTTCTCAACAAAGGGGTCGATACCGCCTTCGCCATGGTCATGCTCCGCATCCTGGGCCCGGAGGGGCAAGGGAAATACGGCTTCGCCATCTTCATAGTGGGCTACTTCGAGATCGTCACCAACTTCGGCCTGGATACCCTCCTCACCAGGGAGGTAGCCAAGGACCCCTCTCAAGGGAACCGATACCTGAGCAACACGGCGATCTTGCGCCTGCTCATCCTCTTGGGAGTGCTGCCCCTCCTCTTCATCTTTCTGGCCGTTTGGCGAGGTTTATTCGCCCTCTCTGGGGATACGATGGCGGCTATCCTTCTCTTGACCTTCAGCCTGATCCCCAGCAGCATCTCTGCGGCTTTGAGTTCCCTCTTCAGGGCCCACGAGAAGATGGAGTACCCCGCGGCCATCACCATGGTAAGCACTATCCTTAAGGTGACTTTGGGGCTCCTGGCTCTGCTTTTGGGGTTCGGCTTCGTGGGGCTGGCGGGGGTCTCGGTAATAGTTAATCTGGCGACCATGCTCATCCTCCTCTACCTGGTAATTAAGATCTTCTTCCGGCCCCAGTTGGAGTTCAACCCGCCCTTCAGCAAGGAGATGCTGGGGCTCTCTTACCCCCTGATGATCAACCACCTCTTGGCCACTCTCTTCTTCCGGATCGATGTAACCCTCCTCCAGCCGATGAAGGGGAATACCGTGGTGGGCTGGTATACCGCCGCCTACAAGTTCATCGAAGGGGTCAACATCATCCCCTCCGCCTTCACCATCGCCATCTTCCCCATCATCTCTCGCTTCGCCCAGGACGCTCGAGAGTCGCTCATCAAGGCTTACACCCTAGCCATCAAGGCTTTGCTCATAGTAAGCCTTCCTCTGGCCCTGCTGGCCACCTTCTATGCCCGAGGGCTGATCCTCATCTTTGGAGGCTCTGAATACCTGCCCCATTCCGCCATAGCCTTGAGCCTCCTCATCTGGTATGCACCCGTGGGGTTCATCAACAGCGTGACCCAGTATCTCCTCATCGCCATCGATCAGCAACGGTTCTTGACCCGAGCCTTCCTCATCGGCCTAGCCTTCAACATAGTAGCCAACCTCATCTTCATCCCCTCCTACGGTTATCAGGCCGCCGCGGTGATCACCATCCTCTCCGAGATAGCGCTCTTTCTCCCCTTCTACTACGGCGTCCGCAAGCACCTCACCAGCATCCCCTGGTTTAGCCTCGCCTGGCGGCCAGCCCTGAGCACCCTCCTTATGGGAGCCTTCCTTGGGTGGTTTAGGGGATTGAACTTCCTCCTCCTCGTCCCCTCCTCCCTGCTCCTGTACCTGGCTACCCTGGTGGCTCTGGGCACCTTCACCCAGGAGGAGATAGCCATCATAAGGGAACTCATCCCCCTAGGGAGGCGACCTCCTGATGACGTAGCCGCGCCCCGCTAGAGTCTCTTATGTGACAAGCCGGCTTCCCTATGATAAAATCTTTGTGTCAGCATCCGCAGGAGAGGAAGTAGCCTTGCCTGAACAGGTACATATCGAAGAGATAGCCCAATACGACGGGCAAGAGGTGACTCTCAAGGGTTGGCTCTACCACAAGACCGACAAGGGCCGCCTCCAATTTCTCCAAGTGCGGGACGGCACAGGGATCATTCAATGCGTGGTCTTGGAGAAAGATGTGCCTGGTCCGATCTTCGAGGCCGCAAAGAGCCTGACCCAGGAGTCGTCGCTCATAGTCACGGGCACCGTCCGGGCCGATGAACGAGCGCCCGGGGGGTATGAACTGACGGTCAAACAAATCAAAGTGGTGCAGTTGGCCCAGGAGTACCCCATCACC
>JAUVHF010000009.1 GCA_030593425.1 Anaerolineales bacterium | reverse complement strand
GCATCGCCAACCGTATGCCCATGGGTGTCGTTGAAAGCCTTGAAATCATCTACATCGATCATGAGAAGGGATAAAGGAGCCTCGCTCCGCTCAGCCCTAGCCAACTCTTCCTCCAACCGCCGCTCGAAGTGACGGCGGTTCCAAACCCCGGTGAGGGGATCGGTGGCCGCCAGACGAGCCACGTCGTCCCTCAACTTCTGACTCTCCACACAGAGAGCCATGTGCTCCGCCATGGTAAGAAGCGCCTCTAGATCTGACTCATCGAAAGGTCGACCATCGGCTCGGTCGGCTACGTTTACCACCCCGATCACCCGCTTCCCCAAGAAAACGGGAACGCTCATAAAAGAATCGGTCTGATAGCCAGACCTCGGATCGATGAAGCGAACCTCTCGCTCGAAATCCTTCACCAAAAGAGGCTTCTTCATCCGAGCCACCCAACCGGCAACCCCCTCTCCTAGAGGCACCCTCTTGCCCAGAGCAATCCCCTCAGGCAGCCCGAAAGCCCTTTCGAGCACCAAGGCGTCCCCGCTCAGGGCCATGTAGGAGAGACGCCGGCCTCGCAACGCCTCCTTGGCAGCCAGAAGCGCTGAACCCAGGAGATCCAGGCCTCCTTCCCTCATCTCTTCCCTTCCCCTCAACTCTTCTCCCATGGCTGACCTATGATGAACCGGTATCCGAAGATCCAAGAACGGACAGTCCCCTCCCCAGTTCCTGGTCGGAAGGCTCGCTAGAGATGGGACGGAGAGGGGCTATAGCATACCCCACGCCGGGCACGGTGAGCAGATACCGAGGGACGTTAGGATCAGGTTCTATCTTCTGGCGAATCTGATCGATGTGACTCTTTACCAACCCGGCCTTCCCTCGTCCCTCAGGCCCCCAGACCAACTCTCCCAGCCTCTCCTCGGCCACTACTACCCCTTTGTTGCTGGCCAGGGTATGCAAGATCTCAAACTCCGTAGGCGACAGGCGCACGCTGCCCCGTGGCCCCCTAACCTCCAACCGGCTAGCATCCAAGGCTAACTCCCCTACCTCTAACCTCCCCCGGGAGATCTCCTCCACAGGAGCAGCGATTCTCCTGGCCACTGCCTCCACCCGGGCCATGAGGATGCGGGGGCTGAAAGGCTTAGCGATATAATCATCTGCCCCCACCTCAAACCCCTTGAGGATATCTTCTTCACTAGCTCTCTCGCTCAAGAAGATGAAGAGCACAGGGCCGCTTTCTTTGACCATCTCGCACAACTCATAACCCCCCAGTTTGGGTAGATCAACCTCTGAGATCACAAGATCAGCCTTCTCCACCCGAAAGTAAGCCAAGGCCTGCTGCCCATCGTGGGCCGTGACCACGCTATGTCCTTCCCGGGTGAGAAGGTAGGTCAAGAGGTCCAGGATGTATTGGTCATCATCTACCACTAGAATCCTCATCGACTACCTCTTGCCTCCTTACGGGTCCCGGTTAGTGAGACTGAACTTATCATAGCACGGACTCTTCTCCACCGCAATAGGAACCCTTCACTACGCACCCTCTCATTGCGGGAACCCAGGGAGTATGATAGCATCTTTCCTATGAAGAGAGAAAAGGGTGTAGCCCTGGCTCTGTCGCTTTTTCTCCTAGCGATATATCTTCTAACCTACAGCGGGGATATCCACTCCAGCGATGGACTCTCTATGCTGTCGGTGACGGAAAGCCTGGTGAAACGGGGCGACTACGACACCAATCAGATCCTCTGGATGGGACTCCAACAGGGCACTTTCGGACGAGGTAGAGAACTCTATTCCCGTAAGGGGATCGGAACTTCCCTTGCGGCTCTACCTCTGGCCTGGCTGGGCCTGATCGTACCCTTCTGGGGGTTCGTGCAAACAACGCTTCTCCTTAATGTCGCCGTCACCGCTCTTACCGGGCTACTGGTGTTCCTCTATCTCCAGCGCCTAGGCCACTCTTGGGAGGTCGGTCTAGTGGTGACCCTCCTCTTCGGTTTGGGGACCATGGCTTGGCCCTACTCCAAATACTTCTTCAGCGAGCCTCTCACTGGCCTAGCCCTCCTAGCCACCGCCTATCTCCTCCTCCGCTTCAGGGAGACCCAAGCCACTGGCGATCTAGCCCTGGCTGGAACCTATTTGGGTCTGGCTATCGCCACCCGGCTGGCTACTGCAGCCATCGCCCCTCTCTTCCTGCTCCTTCTCTTAGCCTATTCTCTCTCAGATAGAGTCTCCTATCGCCGTCTCATCTCCTTCGTGGCAGCCTTCTTATTACCCCTGATCCTGTGGGGCCTACTCCTCGGTGGCTACAACCATCTCCGCTTCGGGAACCCCTTAACCACCGGCTATCTACCCCAAGAGTCTTTCCGAACACCCCTTCTCACCGGGTTAGCGGGGCTCCTTATCAGCCCTGGAAGAGGCCTATTCCTTTATTGCCCCATCTTTCTGCTAATTCTGCCTGCTTTCCCCATCTTTCTGGGGCGGCACCGTATCGAAGGGGCATTCTCACTCTCCCTAGTCACCATCTATATCCTCCTCTATTCCAAATGGTTCATGTGGCACGGGGGGTTCGCCTGGGGGCCTCGCTTCCTAGTGCCCATCATCCCCTTCTTGGTGATTCCCCTCGCTCCCCTGGTCGAAGGGTTGCGCGGCAGAGCGGAAGCGGCCTCCGCTTTGCTATCGGCGATAAGGGCAGCCTTCGCCTTGTTATTCGCCTCGCTATCGGCGATAACCATAGCCATACAGATCTTGGCCCTCAGCGTCCACTTTCGTCACTTTCAGGAGATGCTTGAACGGGAGATGCTTCAAGCCGGTTTGCCTCGTTTCGCCCTAGCTACCTTTTTCGAACCCCGCTACTCACCTCTCCTGGGTCAACTCTCCCTCCTACGAACCGAGTACCTCGATTTCGCCTGGATGAACCCGCACGTAGATTGGCTGGCCTTAGCCCTTCTCTTGTCTGTGGCGCTGATCTCAGCCCTGGCCTTAACGTACTATACGAAGGCCGCTCGGCCGTACGCCGTCTGGCCTCTGATGGCCATGACTTTGCTTATCCTGGGTGTCACCGGTTTCACCCTGGCTCGCTATAAGCAAGATGGGCACCGAGATCTCGCGCAGATGGTCGAATTCATAACCAGTTATTCACAGCCAAATGATGCCCTAATCTTGAACTCTCCTTCAGAGACATCTCTCCTCCAAAACCACTACAAAGGAAGCCTCCCCCTCTACGGGCTCTTCGAGGGGGGGCCACCCCTTCCGCCGGAGAGAGAAGAACTTCTCCAAACCTTGACCGCTCGGTATCGTCGTCTCTGGCTCATCCCCGGGGGGTTGAACGATGGCTTAGACGTTTGGCTTTCAGAGAAGGGCTACCGAGCCTTCGATGAACCCTTTGGCGAGGAAAGGTTAGCCCTCTACTTCTTCCCCTCCCAGCCTTTGGCGGAAAGGGCAGAAGAGGCGGTCTTTGGAGAGAGGATAGCCTTGGAGGGGTATGGGATAACAGAGCAGGTGAAGCCCGGCGATGTCCTGGCGGTGAACCTTCGTTGGAAGGCTATGGCCACTTTATCCGTGGACTATCACCTCTTCCTGCACCTGGTAGACCAAGAGGGGAGGCTTTGGGCTCAGCAGGATAGTCCCAAACTCACCTCCCGTTGGCAGCCCGGTGAAGAGGTAGATGACAAGCAGGCCCTGCTTTTGCCTCGCGATATCCCCCTCGGTCAATACGAGATAGTGATAGGCTTCTATCTTCTAGAAACTGACCAGCGCCTCACGCTAGCCGATGGCCGGGACAGCCTAGGCTTAGGCTCTATCGAAGTTGTCGTAGAGTAGGTATTATGCAATAATCACCGAAAGGAGAGAAGATTGTCCTCCCTCTTGCGAAGAACACTTGTCATCATCGGGCTCTACACCATCCTAGCTCTTCTCCTCACCTATCCCCTGATAACCCATTTCACTACTCATGTGCCCGGCACCGATATCTGGGCCTTCGACGAGTACACTTTCCTCTGGAACATCTGGTGGTTCAAATACTCCCTCCTGGATCTCCACACCAACCCCCTCTTCACCGACTACATTTTCTACCCCCTGGGCATCAGCCTCGCTCTATATACCTACAACCTCTTCAACGCGCTCGTATCTTTGCCCCTCCAGCCATTTCTGAACCTGGCCACCATCAGCAATCTCACCCTGATCTTCGCCTTGGTCTTTTCGGGGCATGGGACCTATCTCCTCGTCCTCTATCTCCTCAGGCATCGATCGGGGGCAAAAGAGGCCAAAGCCTTGACCAATCACTGTGCCGCCTTCTTGGCTGGAGCGCTCTATGCCTTCGGCTCTTACCGTTTCGTCTACGCCGCTCTGGGCCACTACGACATGATAACCACCCAGTGGATACCCTTCTACGCCCTCTTCATGGTGAAGACCGTGCGAGAGCAGGGTCTGCGAAACTCGGTCCTGGCCGGACTATTCGCCACCCTGGCTCTTCTTTCCGAGATGATCTTCGGTGTCTTCCTCCTCTTCTTGACGGTAATCTACCTTCTCTTCGCTAGAAGGGAGATGAACGGGCGCCTCATGAAAAGGCTAGCCTTATTGGTAGCCGTGGTAGTTGTCACCTACTTTCCCCTAGGCTACCCGATAGTGAGGGAACTCCTCAGCGCCGACTATGCCCTCCAGGGCTGGGGCCACTCGGAGAACCTCCTAGTGGACCTCTTCGGCTTCACCACCCCTACGGCTCTCCACCCCCTCTTGGGGAGCGATTGGGCCCGAGAGCTGACTATGGTTCGGGAAGGGACGGCCCGCTTTATCGACGTGAACACCGTCTACCTGGGCTGGGTAGCCATCATCTTGGGGATAGCGGCAGCAGTCAAATATTGGCCCGAACTTAAGGCCTGGGTGGTGAGCGCCGCAACTTTCGCCCTCCTTTGCCTGGGGCCCCTTTTGCATATCAACGGCCGCTCCACCTTCGACCTGGACGGCCTCCTAGCGAACGTGCCCCTACCTTTTATCATCCTTCACTACATCCCCATAGTTAAGGCCAACCGGGTCCCCAACCGCTTCAGCGTGGTCCTGATGCTGGCTCTGGCGGTGCTGGTGGGCTTCGCCGCCTACGGTATCTTGAGGCGGATGAAGCGAAGAAGCCTGCTCCTGGCAGGGACGGCTCTCCTATGGATCCTCCTCTCCTTCGAGCATCTGGCCCTTCCTTTACCCCTCACCGATGCCCGGGTACCTGACTTCTACTACACTTTGGCGGCCGAGCCGGGAGATTTTGCCATCCTGCAATTCCCCCTAGGCTGGCGGAACAGTTTCGGCGTCCTCGGTGCGGAGAGAACCCAGATCCAATATTATCAATCGGTGCATAAGAAGCGGATGTTGGGGGGAAACATATCCCGTAACCCTCCTTTCAAGTTCGATTACTTCCAGCGCATATTCGGTTCCATCGCCGATCTGGAACTCTATGGAGAGGTAACGCCGGAGCAACTGGAACGCGACCGGGCCTTGGCTCCAGACCTCCTCTACTTCTTCGACATACGATATATAATCTTCCACCCCGGCATTCCTGGCCGCCCGCCCTATATAGATATCAGACCCCGGTTAGAGGAGTACGTCCAGCGCGTCTTCCCGGTGAGAAAGGTCTTAGACGAGGATGGCTTCACCGTCTACGCAGTCGAGCAACCCTCTCCTCCCAGGGAACTGACCATCGACTTCGGGACCCTAGAGGCGAGAATATATCAGGGGGAAGGTTGGAGTTGGGATGAGGTCTTGGACGACTCTACCGCCAACTGGGCCACCCAAAAGGGGGCCCGCTTCTTCGCACCCCTCCGCGAAAGTGGGGACTATACCATGCATATCCGGGCCAAGGCTTTCTCCTACCCCGGCTCGCCCCCGCAGAGGGTTACCGTACGGGTCAACGGTCATTCTCTCCCCTCTCAGGAGGCGAACCCTGGCTGGACCGAACTCACACTTCAGGTGCCGGTGGGTTTCCTCCATGCCGGGCTCAACCAAGTGGCCCTGGATTTCGCCTACCTCGCCTCCCCTCGCGATGTCTTCCCTGGCGACTTCGCCGTAGGGGAGACGGGGGTGACCTCCCCGGTGGAGATAGACGTTAATAGCAGCCAGGAGTTCGCCTACATCACCGTAGGAGGGGAGGATGCTTCCCTCCACCGCCGGGGCTACAACCTGGCGGTCATCGACCCCCAAGGGGGAAAGGTCATCGACAAGGCGGGCTTCGACACCTGGGATAGCGAGTCTGAATCCCAAGCCCTGGCCGACTTCATCGCTGCCATCCCAGAGAGTTACATCGTCGTTGCGGCCCTCAAGGAAGGCGGAACTCGGAGCCTCACCGAGGAAGCGGTGAAAGCCCTCGCCTCCTTGGGAAGTGAGATCGATCTGCGGGGGACAGAATACCTGTCTCACGCCATCATCGGGGTGAAGGGAGCCGCCCCGGGGACGGCTCTCGAGGCCACAGGCGAAGGGAACTCCTACCTCCATGTGGGAAAGAACCCCGACGAGCGAACCTTGGCCCTGGCCGTTGACTTCGTCTCCCTGGTCAAGAGATAAGATGCCGAAGAAGGTAGATTTTGCCTTTAGTATAGGCCTTGGCTTTGTCGCCTTCTTCCTCTATCTCTCCACGCTGGCTCCCACGCTCCTATTCGCCGATGGAGGGGAGTTCCAGTTCGTTCCCTACCTCTTGGGGATCTCCCACCCCACAGGCTACCCCCTCTATCTCCTTTTGGGCTGGTTCTGGTCTCATCTCCTCCCTTGGGGCGATGTGGCCTTCCGTATGAACCTCCTCTCTGCTCTATGGGGCGGTATTACGGTGGGGCTTCTCTACTTGGTGGGACTCTTAGTCCTGGCCCAGACCAAACTGGAGCCCCTCTATCTTCGCCAGGGAGTGGCCGGGTTGGCCACTCTCGCTTTCGCCGCCTCCCGCACTTTCTGGTCTCAGGCGATCATCGCTGAGGTTTACACCTTCAACACTCTCTTTGTAGCCCTCACCCTTTTGTTGCTCCTTATATGGGCCCAAAAAGGGGACAAGCGCTCCCTCTACCTCTTCGCCTTCACTTACGGCCTGAGTCTAACCCACCACCGGACTATGGCCCTCCTGGCTCCTGCCTACCTCCTCTTCATCTGGCTCATCGACTCCCGGCCCTTGCGCCAACGGAGATGGGCGCTCTCTCTGCTTCTCCTTATTCTTCTCCCCCAACTCCTATACCTCTATATCCCCCTCCGAGCCCCAGCCACGCCCTTTATTCATCTCAGCCTAGCCCCAGGGCGAGAACTCGTACTCTATGAGAACTCTCTGCGGGGCTTCTTGAAACATGTCCTGGGACAAGCGTATGGGAGCCGACTTGGACTCTATGGCACCTGGCAGGAACTTCTAGGAGGAGCCTTTCACTTCCTAGAGAGACAGTTTCTCCTTCCCGGCATCCTCTTAGGGCTGCTTGGCCTCTTCCGTCTCCTCAAGACGCGTAAAGTCTTCCTCCTCCTCCTTCTCTCCTACGTGAGCATCTTCGCCTTCTGCCTCCTCCACTTCCGAGGCGATATCAAGGTCTTCTTCATCCCCACATATCTTATCTTCGCCCTCTGGATAGCCCTGGGGGCTGGTACTCTGGTAGAAGGAGCGCGGTGGGGACTCAAGCAAAAACGGCTCGATCTTCTTCTGCATGGGGCTGCGCTCCTCTTCCTCGCCTCTCTACCCCTAGCGCTCCTGATGAGGAATTACCGCGGGGTGGACAGGAGCCATGATCTTCGAGCCCGCCAGTTCTGGGAGGCCCTCCTTGCGGAACCAATCCCCAAAGGGGCCATCCTCGTCTCCAACGACCGGAACGAGATGATGCCTCTCTGGTATCTCCAGCAAATCGACGGGGTGCGCCCCGACCTCCTGGGGCTCTTCCCCCTCATCGTCCCTGAAGAGGGGTACGCCAATATCGGCCGCCTATTGGATAGCGTCTTCGGATTGGGGCGGCCACTCTATCTCATCAAAGACATGCCCGGCTTGGAGATCAAGTACGACTTACAAGGGGTGAACTCCTTGGTGGAACTCCTCTCCCCGGCGGTGAGCGGGGAACCAGACTACCCACGCAACCTCTTACTGGGAGAGGCCTTGGAACTAGTAGGTTACGATCAGGAACCCCACAGCCCTCGCCCAGGGGAGGAACTGCGAGTAACGCTCTACTGGTGCCCTCGATGGGGTCTGGAAAGCGTCTACTCCAGTTATCTCCATCTGGTGAGCAAAGAGGGGCAGGCGATAGCCCAGAGCGACCACCAGCCAGGCGGGATCTATTACCCCACCCCTCTTTGGAAGGAGGGTGAGATCATCCGCGATGAGCACACCCTCACCATCCCCTCCACCGCACCCCTGGCGAGTTACCGGCTGCTAGCAGGGATCTATGCACAGGAACCCCTGGGGGAGGGCCTCACCATAGGGATGGTAGGCGTCAAGAGGGACATCCTAACCTCCCCTGGGGAGATGGAGCATCCCTTGGGGATCAACCTGGGGAGACGGATCACCCTCCTAGGCTACGACCTCCAACGCCATGAAGGAGAGGTCATCTTAACCTTCTACTGGCGGGCCAGGCAGGAAATGGGAGAGGATTACACGGTTTTCCTCCATCTTCTGGATGGGGAGGAGATCGTAGGCCAAGCAGACAGCCAGCCGCAAGATGGCGACTACCCCACCTCCATCTGGGATGAGAGCGAGGTAGTAATCGATGAACACCACTTGGCTACTGGGGAGTTGCCCCCCGGGGAATACGATCTATGGGTGGGGATCTATCTCTTGGAGACTATGGAGCGACTGCCGGTTATCGATGCCCAGGGAGAGAAGATAGGAGAGAGGGTGAACCTGGGAACTGTCCAAACAGAATAGACCCTATTTGGATGCCAACTCCTTGAGGGCCTTTTGGGCCCGCTCCCGATAGAGGCCTTCGTTATCTAGGTCGATGGCCCGCTTATAAGCCCAGCGAGCCATATCCTTTAGCCCCTCTTGGGCGTAGGCCAGTCCCAGATGGTAATGGGCTCTAGCCGATTCCGGCTCCAAAGCCACCGCCTTCTCCAGAGAGGCCCTGGCCTCCGGCCTCCGCAGGAGATATTGGGCCCAGCCCAAGAGGTCATGGGCCACCCCGCTCTGGGGATCCAAGGCCACCGCCATCTGCGCCGCCGCTAGGCCATCCTCCAGCCAAAGGAGATGCTCCAGATGGAACCCTGCCCGGAGGAGATGAAATTCGACCTCTCCCGGGGCCCGCTCCACCGCAGCCCGATACCACTCTCGAGCCGCCAGATACTCTCGCTTCTCCAAGTAAGTGCTCGCCATCTCCGCGCAGATGGCAGCGTTCTCCGGATCGAGTTCCAACCCCTTTTCGAACTCCACCAGCGCAGCAACTAGCCGACCCTGGGAGCGGTCAAGGATCCCTCGGAAGAGATGATTCAGGGCCGATTCCGGCTGGAGGCGCAAGGCCTGGCGCAGAACCTTGCTCACCTCCTCGTATTCCCCCAACGACCACAGAACATATCCCAGGTAACTCCGCGCCAGATGCTGCTCTGGATCGAGGGAGACAGCGCGAGCCAACTCCTCCCGTGCCAAAGTTGGTAAGCCGTACCGAAGATAGATATGCCCCAATCCAGCGGCCAGATCCGCTTCCTTGGCTCCTTTTAGCCCCTCTAAGGCGGAGATGAGATCGGAAGCCTGCCTAGCAAAGGCAGATCCCTCTCCTCTTACTACCTCTTCAAAGTACGCGACCGCCGATCCCTGATCCTCCCTCGCCAGCAGCAACCCCAGGTAAAAGCGCGCTTCCCCTTCCCCATACCGGGCCGCCTTCTCCAGCTCCTCCTGCGATGAACTCCACTGGGAACGACCGAGGTAAGCCCTCCCCAGGCGATAATGGGCCTCCACATTAGTCTCATCAAGGGTCAAGACCTCCATCCACCGCTCGATCGCCTCTTCCTCATCGCCCGTGGCCGCAGCGACAGAGCCCAACCCCAAAAGCGCCTCCTCCCTGGGGTCGAGCCGGTACGCCTCTTGGAACTCCTCCTCGGCCAACTCATACCTCCCCTGGGCCAGGTAGATCTCTCCTATCCGAAGATGGGAGGTGACCTGCGAGCGGAGTTCTAAAGCCTGCTCGTAGGCGGCTATGGCTTTGGCGTACTCTTTGTGAGCCTCAAAGCAGGCCCCTTGATGGAGGAGCCAGGCCAGTCGCAGGGGGCCCTGGAGTGTGGCCACCACGAAGGCGACAAAAACCGCCAAGAGAACTGTTCGCCAGGGGAACCCAAGAAGTCTCATGGTCACAAGGAGAATTATAGCACAAGTTGTCACCGCCTCGGGAGGCTGGTATAATTCACCACTATGAGAGGCTGGAAAACCGTTCCTAACCCGCTTAAGCCAGGGCATTACTTCTGGCTGGGAGACGAGGCTTGCGCGGAGGGGGCTATAGCCACGGGCTGCAACTTCTACGCCGGTTATCCCATCACCCCTTCTAGCGAGATAATGGAACGGATAGCCCACCGCTTCAGTGAGATAAACCGGCTCTTCATCCAGATGGAGGACGAACTGGCCTCCATCGCCGCCTGCATCGGCGCTTCTTGGGCTGGGGCCAAGGCGATGACCGCCACCTCGGGGCCCGGCCTCAGCCTCATGTTGGAGAATATCGGCTACGCCCTCATCACCGAGACGCCGCTGGTCATCGTAAACGTTCAGCGGGCGGGCCCCTCCACCGGCCAGGCCACGCGGCCGGCCCAAGGGGATATGATGCAAGCCCGCTGGGGAGCCCATGGCGATTACGAGATCATCGCCCTCTCCCCTTGGTCAGTCACCGAGATGTACACGGAAACCATCCGGGCTTTCAACCTGGCGGAGCGGTTTCGGGTCCCGGTCCTCATCCTGGCCGATGAGGCCGTGGGGCACCTGCGAGAGGGGGTCAAGATCGATAAAGAGGTACGGGTCTATGAGCGGAAGAAAGGGAGGAGGGTGGCTCCCTTCGTAGGAAAAGATGTGCCCCCTATGCCCGCCTTCGGGGAGGGAGAGAAGTTGCTCATCACCGGCTCCACCCATGACCCGTGGGGCTTCCGCCGCACCGTGAGCCCAGAGGCGCAAAAGAACCTCGTAGGACACCTGGTCAGAAAGATCACCGACCACAAGAGTGAGATCATCGAGGTTGTGGAATACCATGGTCAGGATGAGGAACTCGACCTCTTGCTCGTCGCCTACGGCTTCACCGCTCGCAGCGCCCTGGCAGCCGTCGAAGCAGTGCGGGAAGAGGGGCTCAAGGCAGGACTGCTTCGCCTCAAGACCATCTGGCCCTTCCCCCAGGAGGAACTCTCAAGAGTAGGTCAGAAAGCCAAAAGGATAATAGTCCCCGAGATGAACCTGGGCCAGATAGTGCGCGAGGTGCAGCGGGTCCTCCCCCAGGCGGAACCCTACTCCCGCACCGATGGTCAGGTGATCACCCCCCAAGAGATCGTATCCGCCTTCTAACGCACCCCTTCATCGGGCTGTACACCGCCCTCTACAGGCATCTCTTCCTCCAATATTCTGTCTATACATTGCTGGTAGAGCCGCTTTGTGATAGAATGAAGGTGGAATGGAAGTGATCACTACTCACGAGAATGCCGATTTCGATGCCCTGGCTTCCATGTTGGGGGCCTCCAAACTCTACCCTCAGGCCGTGCCGGTTCTTCCTCGGCGGCTGAACCGGAACCTGCGGGACTTTCTCACTCTCTACTGGGACGAACTCCCCTTCATTCGCCCCGAGGATTTCCGACGACAGCGGATCGATAAAGTGATACTGGTCGATACCCAAGGGATGCCCCCCTTGAGGGGGCTGCGCCCCGACGCCCAGATCACCATCATCGACCATCACCCCCTGGACCGGGAACTGGAGAAGGGGATGACCTATCGCGGTGGGGATACCGGCTCCACCACCACGCTCCTGGTGCAGGAGATCACGGAGGCTCGCCTTCCGCTCTCTCGGGTGGAGGCTACCCTTCTCCTCCTAGGGATCTACGAGGACACCGGCTCCCTCACCTACCCAAGCACCACCCCCGCCGATGTCCGGTGCGCAGCCTGGCTCCTGGAGCGAGGAGCCAACCTGGAAGTAGTGAACGACTTCTTGCATCAGCCGATCACCGAAGCCCAACAAGCCCTCTATCACAGGCTGCTGGAAGGGGCCGAATTCCACGACTTCCAGGGTCGGTCGGTGATGATAGCCTCTGCCCAGGCGGAGACCTATGTGGAGGAGATCTCCACCCTAGCCCACAAACTGAGAGACCTCTACGACCCCCAGGCCCTCTTCCTTCTAGTGCGCATGGAGGATCGCATCCAAATGGTAGCCCGCAGCACCACCGATGCCCTCGACGTGGCTGAGATAGCCCGCCATTTCGACGGCGGGGGACACTCCAAAGCGGCAGCAGCCCTCATCGAGAGGAGAGACCTGGCTCTTGTACGGGAGAGCCTGCTCCAACTCCTCGGTGCTTATGTCAAGCCTACGACCACCGTGAGGGAGATCATGTCCTTCGGTGCTCACACCCTCTCCCCCCAGACCACCGTGGCCCAGGCGGAGGAGATGATGCGAAGATACGGCCACGAGGGGTTCCCCGTGGTGGACCGAGGAGAACTGGTAGGCGTCCTCACGCGCCGGGAGATAGACCGGGCGCTGCACCATGGACTCCACCAAGACCCGGTCGAGAGTTATATGCACAAAGGGAAGATAAGCGTCTCCCCCACCGACTCTGTGGAACGATTGCAGCAGGTGATGATGGAAGAGGGGGTAGGCCAGGTGCCGGTAGTAGAAAATGGGGAGATCGTGGGCATCGTAACCCGGACGGACTTGATAAAGTTATGGAGCGAGCCCCGGCGGGCCTCGCGGGCCAAGGAGATCGCCCAGAAGATGGAAGGGTGTCTCCCCCCTAACCTCTTAGCCTTCCTCAAAAAAGCAAGTAAGGTGTCCAAGGAGATGGGCTACTCCCTCTACCCCGTGGGCGGCTTCGTGCGGGACCTCCTTCTGGGGACCCTGACCCTCGATATCGACCTAGTGGTGGAAGGAGACGCTATAGCCCTGGCTCGCCGTCTAGCGCAGGAGGTGGGAGGCCGAGTCCACGGCCACTCCCGCTTCGGCACAGCCAAGCTGATCTTTGAGGGAGAAGAGTCACCTGTGACACCCCTCTCCTCCCTCGATTTCGTCACCGCTCGCACCGAGTTCTACGAGCACCCTACCGCTCTCCCAAGCGTGGAACGAAGTTCCATTAAACAGGACCTCCACCGTCGCGACTTCACCATCAACACCCTGGCCATCTCCCTAGATGAGGAGAGTTACGGGGAACTCCTAGACTTCTACGGCGGAGAGAAGGATATAGAACAAGGGCTCATCCGCGTCCTCCACAACCTCAGTTTCGTGGAGGACCCCACCCGCATCCTGAGGGCTATCCGCTTAGAACAGAGGCTAGGCTTTAGAGTGGAAGAGCGAACCGAGGAGTTGATCCACGACGCCTTAGATCTCCTCCATCGCGTCTCCGGAGAGCGAATATATCAAGAACTAGAGGCTATCTTCCGAGAGGAGCAACCTACCAAGGCTTTGGAGCGCCTTCAAAGTCTGGAGGTGTTGAGCCACATCCATCCCGCCCTGCGCTACGATGAAAACTTGGGGGAGAAGATAAAGGCCCTTCCCCGGGGTTTAAAAAAATGGAGAGCCCTAGCCTGCCGACCGGAGGATGAGCCGGAGGGAGCCGCACCTATCCTCTACCTGGCTCTCCTAGCCGACGAGAAGCAAGAGATGGAGAGCCTAATCTCCCGCCTCAAGTTAAGAGCCAAGGAAGCTCGTATCCTCCGCCAAGTGGCTCAACTCCGCACCCTGGTTCCCCAACTGTCGAAGAAGGGCCTATCTCGTAGTGGCCTCTACCGTCTCCTGCGTCCCTACTTCAGCCAGGCCATCTTCCTCCTCTGGCTCACGGCCAAAACGAAAGCGCTCAAGAAGCGGCTGGAACTCTATCATAAGAAACTTGCTTGTGTGGAGCCTCTCCTCGATGGCCAAGACCTAAAGAGGTTGGGGGTCCCTCCCGGCCCCATCTATGGCGAGATACTGGAGGCGTTGCAAGATGCGCGGTTGGACGGGAAAGTGAGGAGCAGGAGAGGAGAAGAGAGGCTAGTGAGGGAGTTCCTGGCGGCCAAGCGATCAAGAACGATGAACGCGACTTGAGAGGCGAGCCTCAAATCGGCTCGCCTTCTCGTTTATAGGCCTTGTTCAACTGTGCGGTTGCCTCCTCCCTGATCTCCTGGAACCCCTCTTCCAGGTAGGGGAAGGCCAATAGGACGCAGGCCAATCCAAAGAGACCTCCGGTGATGAGACGTCTGAGGGGGGTGCTCTCCAGGACGCCCAAAAGTTGGAGCATCCCATCCACGGCCATAGGGGTGATGAGGACCACAAACGATTGCCAAGAGAGAGGCTTTAGCCTTCTCCGTACCAGGTTGAAGCCCAACCCGGCGATGAAGATGGAGCCATAGATAGCCACATCTCGCTGACAGATAGCCATCTGGTGCCCAGCGATGAAGAAGGAGCGTGAAGGCATCTGGTGGCAGACGAACCGATAAGCGAAGTAGATGACCTTTGATAACCCTGTCTGCCCCTGGGCCATGAGCAGGGGAGCCAGCAAGGGAAGGCCAACGTAGAGTCCCACAGCAGAGTTGAGCAGAAGCAACCAATGGTTGGCTATCCCCAGGATGAGCCGGTTGAGGAGAAGAACGAGATCTCGCCCTCTCCCCCTCATCTGAGTCGCCGTCATCCCGCTGGGCACGGCTTTGCTCACCTGGTCCCCCAAGGCTTGACGAAGTTGGCTCTCGGTGATCTTGGAGTGAAAGATCCTGCCACCCTCAAGAGCCACTACGGGGACGAGCGAGCCGTATATCTTCTGCAGCCCCTTGTCGCTTTCGATATCCACCTCGGCGATAGCCAAGTCGTACTCTCTCTGGAGTCCCAGTAGCAGTTCCTTCGCCTCTTCACAGAGGTGACACCCCTTCTTAGTGTAGAGCGTTACCTGTCGGGACAACCTCACTCCTCCAGAGCGTACTCGAAGGTGATGGGTGGCTCATCATCCCTCTGCATCGACTCCCAATTCACCATCCACCTCCAGATTCGCTCATGCCTCCTCACCTGGCCGCTTGCTGAGATAGAAGATCTCCCTGGCGAGCAGATACCCCTCTTTCTGAAAGAGGTTCAAAGATGACTCATTCTCCCCCTCGATGAGAGCGGCTAAGACTTCTACGCCCTGACCATGCAACTCCTCCTCAGCGGCTGCTATGAGCCGCGCCCCCAACCCCTGCCGTCGGTACTCTGGCTCCACCGCCAGCCGGTTTATCCACCCTTTCCGCCCATCATGGGAGACCATCACCACGCCGATCAGTCGCCCCTCCTCTTCCACCCCTAACAGAGTCACCCGCCCTTGTCTCAACTGGCGGCTGAGAGCCTCTCGGGAGTCCCGTCCCTGGGGCTTGAACTTCAAACCGGCCCGTTGCCAAAGGCTAACAAGGGCGTCGTAATCCTCTATTGCCAGGGGACTAATGCCGATCTCTATGGTTCGCCTCCTCCAAACTGCCCTCAAACTCTAGGCCAATATACCCCTCTTGTCAACCTCTAGAGAAGAGGAGCCCAAATGGGCTCCCCTGTCTGTCTCAGCTGGGCGAGGATCTATTCTTTCACCGGGATCCACCTCTTCTGCGCCCAGGATTCCTCAACCATCTCCAACACAGCCTGAACCCCAACACCTTCTGCGAAGTCTGACTGGGGCATCCTATCTTCGGCGACGGCGTTCAGAAGATCAGCCGCTGCATGGGTGAACGTGTGCTCATAACCAAGGCCGTGACCGGGGGGCCACCAAGCGCTGACGTAGGGATGAACGCTCTCTGTGACAAGAATGGTCCGAAACCCCTGGAAATGGGGTGTATCATCAAGGGAGTAAAACCGGAGCTCGTTCATTCGCTCGAAGTTGAAAACCAGACTACCTCGGCTGCCATTTATTTCGAAGCGCTGGTAGTTCTTGCGACCAGTGGCGAAGCGAGTTGCTTCAAGGGTACCCATAGCCCCGTTGTCGAAATGCGCCAAAAAAGGCCACGCCATCGTCTACAGTCACCTTGCCCCGTTGAGTGCCCGCTGCGGCTGTCGGGCCCTTCATGTCGATAGGCAAGGGGCGTTCTTTGATGAAGGTGGCACTCATCCCTACGACATCAGTGATTTCCCCTACTAGGAACCGGGCGACCCCCTCCCTTTCCATGAGGTTCCAGATCGTGTTTCTGACCTCTTCTTTGGACATCGGAAGACCTCGAGAAAGCGTATGGCTCTTTAATAGCAAGAGCATAGTCGAGGAACCTTTCGTTGTCTCATGAGGGGCCCTATAAGTAACGCTATCACAGGTCATCAGCGTCTACCGAGCATGGGGAAGAGGTTGCTAGAACCCTGGGCTCATCGCCCTTGTGCCCTGGAGTCGAGGCCCGACCAACCCTCTCGCTACCCCTTGACCGCCCCCGCCAGGATGCCCTGTACGAAGTAGCGCTGCAAGGAGAAGAAGACCACCAAGGGCAGCATCATGGTGACGAAAGCCGCCGCCGTGAGCAAGTGCCAATTCTGGCCTAAGGAGTTCACCAAATTAGCCATCTTGAGGGTCAGCGGTGCTACCGCCTCGGTTCCTCCTAGGTAGATCAGCGCCACTAGGAGGTCATTCCAGACCCAGAGGAACTGGAAGATGGCCAGGGAAGCAAGGGCGGGGATGGAGAGGGGCAGCGCCAGGCGGAAGAAGGCCGTGAGATGAGATGCGCCATCTATGAAAGCCGACTCGAAGAGGTCTTTGGGCAGTGTGCCGAAGAAATTGCGCAGTAAGTAGACGGCAAAAGGCAAACCGTAGCCGGTGTGCGCCAGCCAGATGCCGAGGAAGGTGCCAGCCAGCCCCAGTCGGTTATATACCCGCAGGAGGGGGATCAAGGTCATCTGGAGGGGAACCACCAAGAGGCCCACCACTACCACGAAGAGAACCTGTCGCCCAGGGAACTCCATCCAGGCGAAAGCGTACCCAGCAAAGGCGGCCACAGCGATGGGGATGACCGTAGAGGGGATAGAGATGGTCAGGCTGTTGAGAAAAGCCCGTCCCATGCCCTCGGTGGTGAGGACATGGATATAGTTGTTCAACTGGAACTGCGTGAAGTCGAAGGGGTGCTGAAAGACCGTCCACCAGCCGGAAGCGAAGACGTCATTCCGAGGTCGGAATGAACTTATCAGTAACCCCACCGAGGGCAACGACCAGATCAAGGCGATACCCACGATAGCCACGTGCAGCGGTGCGCTTGATAGTGCCTTTCTCAGCCGGGCGTTCATCGTATAGCCTCCTGTTCCTGAAAGCGGCGGATATTGACCGCCATCACCGGGATGATGGCCAAAAGCAGGATCACAGCGATGGCGCTGGCGCGGCCGAACTCGCGGAAGGCGAACATCTCCTTGTACATGCGGTTGGCGATGACCTCGGTATCGAAATTGCCGTTGGTCATAACGTAGACGATATCAAAGATCTTGAGCACGTTGATGACCATGGTGGTGGCCACCACAGCGATGGTGGACTTCATCATGGGTAAGGTGACCCGCCAGAAGAGTTGCCACTCGTTGGCTCCGTCCACTCGTGCGGCCTCCAGGAGTTCTCGGGGGATGCCCTTATAAGCGGCGGATAGTATCACCATGCAGAAGCCGGTCCAGATCCAGACCCCAACGGCGATGAGCGCGAAGTTGTTCATCGCTCTCTCTATCAACCACCCGATAGGTTGAAAGCCGAGCAAGGTATTGACTACCGCGTTGAGGATCCCGATCTGGGGTTGACCGGCCGGTCGAAAGGCGTACACGAACTTCCATATCACCCCTGCGCCCACAAAGGAGATGGCCATGGGCAGGAAGATGATCGATTTGGCTACCGCCTCATAGCGGACCCGATCGAGAAGGACGGCTAGAACCAGCCCCAGGGAAACGGTCAACGCCGTGAACACCACGAGCCAGAGGACGTTGTTCCTGAAGGATATGAGCATAGCGTGGTTGGTGAAGGCGTACCTCCAATTGTCCAAGCCCACAAAGACCTCAGAGTACTTATCTAGGAAGCTGAGGTATAGGGTGTTGAGCGTGGGGTAGACCAGGAAGAAGGTCAGGATCAAGAGCAAAGGCCCCACATAGACCCAGGGTCGCACTCGCTCTTGAGTCCTATCGGGGAGGAACCCTATCAGGAACTCCAGGCCCAGGAACAGCGCAACTATCCCTCCCACCCCGATGATGATGGCTAGGAGCGTGCTAAAGATTTGCTTCATAAAGCTCTGTCCTCGGCATAACCACTGGCAGGTTGAAGCAACCCGCCCCTAAGGGCGGGTTGCTTCACTTTCCACTAGGCGATCAACCGCTCCTACTTGTAGGCGTCAACCGCAGTGGCCTCGATGGTGGCCAGTACAGAGTCTAGATCCACGCCACCGACATAGTCCAGGGTGCCTGTCCAGAAGGAGCCAGAACCCACGGCGGCAGGCATCAGGTCGGAACCGTCGAAGCGGAAGACCTCAGCGCCGGTCAGGGCCTGGGCCATAGCGCGATCGGTGGCGGTGGGGTAAGCATCTAGGCCCACTCGCCTGTTGGGCGAGAGGAAGCCGCCCAGCCCCGCCCAGATCTCCTGAGGCTCAGGCGTAGCCAGGTACTCCATCAAGGCGCGAGCCTGGGGCGTGTCGTTGAACATCACGATCAGGTCGGCCCCACCCAGTGCCGGGACCCCATAGGCCGCATCGATGGAGGGGAAGGGGAAGAAAGCGTAATCTTCCTCGGTCACCCCTTCCGGGAAGAAGCTGGTGATGAAGGATGCCTGGCGGTGCATGTAGCATCCCGGCGGATCGTCGAAGACGGGCCCTGGCGAGTCGCCAAAGCCCGTGGTCAGCACGCCGGTGGTCCCACCCCAGACATAGGCCTCGTTCCTAGCGATCTGTCCGAACTTCTCCCAGGCGGTCTTGACAGCAGCATCGGTCCAGGGGATTGTATGGTCAACCCACTGGTCGTAGACATCGGGCCCCGCGGTGCGGAGCATGATATCCTCGATCCAGTCGGTGGCCGGCCAGCCGCTGGCGGCACCGCTCTCGATGCCCAGACACCAGGGGACGCCGCCATCAGCCACGATCTGGTTCGAGAGGGCGGTCAGTTCGTCCCAGGTGGTGGGCACGGTGTACCCCTTGGCCGCGAAGGCCGCTGGGCTGTACCAGACCAAACTCTTGAGGGACGCCTTGTAGAAGATGCCGTAGAGCGTGCCGCCGTAGGAGCCCAGATCTAGCCAGGATTGGGCGTAGTCGCTCCCCAACTGCTCCATGTCCATGAAAGCGTCGATGGCCACCAAGTCGCCGGTCTTGGCGAATTCCACCATCTGCCCTGGGTTGGGGAGGACGGCGATGTCGGGCGGATTGCCGGCCGCTACTCGGATAGGGAGCACAACAGGCAGGTCGCGGGTGAACTCGGCGGCTATCTGTATGTCGGTCTCCTCGGCGAAGGGAGCGACCGCTGCGTAGAACTTCTTGGTCTCCTCTCCTGGCCACACGCCCATCAGGGTCACTACGCCCCCAACGCGCAGCGACTCTAGATACGCCTCGGCCTCCTCCGCGCTAGGGATCCAGAACTTATCGCCAGGATAGATAAGGTCCGGCTCCACGATGAAGGCGAAGGTTTCGTCCTCCATGTTCTTTTCGTTGGTGGCGGCGATGATGGCCTTGTAGGCAAAACCGTTGCCGAAGTACTTCTCCGCTATGCCCCACAGGGTGTCGCCCAATACGACCGTATAGACCTCCTCCTGCCTAGACGGGGCAGCGCTGGCCACGCTCAGGCCCAGAGTCAGCAGCAGGGCAACTGTTAGAACCAAACAGATAGTCCTCTTAGACATCTCTTATCTCCTCCTTTGGAGCATAAAACCACTTCCAGAACGCCATCGTCATTCTCTTCCAGAGACATCCCTCCCTTCTAGTGGTCTATCG
>JAUVHF010000017.1 GCA_030593425.1 Anaerolineales bacterium | reverse complement strand
GAGGCACTCGGGGCAGGGCCAGAAAGGAGTAGGCCGCATCGCCCAACTCGCGCCGCTCTCCGCCGGCGCTGTCCGCCGTTAGTCGGAAGGCCTCTACGTTGTTTCCGAAACGCTTGGCTATCCTATCGCCGGAGTAGCCTTGAGAAGCGCGGTGATAGAACTCTCCTCCCTCGATCTCCCGCAGGGAGACCCAGCGGTGGGCTAGAGGTCTGCCATCGGCGGTCCGCAGGTAGTGAAGGAACAACCCCTGTCTCCGGGAGGAACAGATCTCCCCGCTCTCCTCTTCATAGGCTATGAAGTCGGGGTAGATGACCACATAACCTTGGCCCCAGAGAGTGAGCCGCAACTCTCCCCTTTCCTTATCCAACCGTTTATGCTGTGCTCCGCTTCGGGCAGCCAAAACCACGGGGTCGGCTTCCTTTAACTGGGCACGCGCTTGCTTTATGAAGGGAAGAAGGGTGTCCGGTTTCGAGTGAGTCACCTCCGTACCCCCAAAGTAGTTCCCGAGATCTAACCCCGGTTCTAAGTCTACCAATGGGTATTATACTTCCCCAAAATAGTCATAGCAAGCCGCCCACGACAGTAGTACTATTGTCTCGTTGACAGCGACCTCCCAGGTTGCTAGAATGGAAGCTAGAGTGGACAAAGGGTCAGGTTGCCATAAGGGGTATGGGAAATGGCTGCTCTGCAATTGGAGGAGATGCCCGTCGAACTTTTCACCGCCCACTGTCGCATCACGGGAAAACACCCCACCAGACATGTCTATATCCGCGATGCCCTCAATGAGGCGAAAGAGAGTTACCTGGACCTGCAAGCCGCGAGCATCGACTATCTGGAAGATGCTCAACGACCGTCGGTCTCTAGCATCGAGGCTCGCCTAGATAAGGGGGCTATTATCTTGGCTATTCCTCATCGGGTTAAGGGCCATACCGAGGTCATCAAACGGAGAGCCCTTCTGGCTCAGGCGGGCAAGTTGGAGGACCGACTTCTTATCTCCGCGCCGCCTTTTCAGATCAGCGGGAACCTCAAACTGCCTCGAGGCTATAACGTGAAGGATGCCCTCAACCGGATGGAGGAGACCTTCATCACTCTCAGTGAGGTGGCGGTGCGGTATCTACCTCTTGCCTCCGTCTCCTTCACTGTGCAAGAGATAGCGGTCAACCGCGACTATATCCAGATGGTATGCGCTGGCTTCCATGAGGACCTCGAGGAACTCAAAAGACTGCCTCATCTGCCCAGCGGTTAATAGACCCTCGAGAGATGCTCTCCAGGTATGCCTCACTGTATCCCCCCGTACCCTTTAGAGGGCTAATGTTCCTTGAGGATGGAGAGCTTTCACCGCGCTCTGCGCACCGAATAGGTCCCCGTAGGGGAAAGAGTGTCTTGGCTGGTGGAAGTATAAGCTCAGTGAGATGGAAGAACTACAAAAGGAGGTCCGAGAATACCTATGAGTACTATCACTATGAGCGGACCCATCTGGGCCTCCATTTGCGAACCCCTCCGCCACCTACTTGTCGCATTTGACATGAGAGATGGCGAGGGGTTGATTTTCTATCTGAAATATGGTATATTGGGTTTTGAGTAAGGCAACCGGTCGGACGGAGTAAGGGCTTAGCGGATCGTTGTAAGGTTTGTCTTTGGTCTCTTGATTCGCCGATACGGAAGTGTCGGCCTTTTCTTTGCGGTCTAAACGTCCCGGGCAGGTGAGGTTGACCTGCCTCTCTTCTGCTCGAAGATCGACCGAGGTGAAAACCATAGCATGCATGAAGTGGTGAAAGAGAGACTCCTAGAAAAAGGAGAGGAACAAGGCTATCTCGCCTTGGAAGATATCCTCCAGGAGTATCCCGACGCTGAGTCTCATATCGAGGAGATAGGCGATCTCTATTCCCTCCTAGAAAGGGAGGGCATACCGATCATCGGTGCTGAGGAGGCAGTGAAGGAGCCTCGACCCTCCGATGGAGAGATGGAGGCGGTTATTGGCCTGGAGGAGCTAGATCTGGAGAACACCCTCGCTCTCTACCTCAGAGAGGCGGCTCACCACTCCATCCTGGACGCAGAGGAGGAGATCGCTCTGGTGAAGAAGATAGAGGCTGGGAAGAGGGCCCAAATGCGTTTGGACCAAGGAGTCCCCCCGGAAAAGCGCCGCATCCTGGAGCGCCGGGTAGAACAGGGAGAGGTGGCACGCCAGCGCCTCATCCGCTCCAACCTCCGCCTGGTGATAAGTATCGCCAAACGGTATCGCGGACAAGGCCTCACCTTCCTGGACCTGATCCAAGAGGGGAACGTAGGGCTCATGCGAGCAGTGGATAAGTTCGACTACCGCCAGGGAAACAGGTTAAGCACCTATGCCACTTGGTGGATCCGTCAGGCTATCACCAGAGCCCTTTCCTACCAGAGTCGCACTATCCGACTGCCGGTACATATGGGAGAGCGGTTGCGTCGAGTGAGGCAAGTCTCGGGGCAATTGGAGCGGGAACTGGGTAGGAAACCCGAACCCGAGGAGATAGCCCAACACCTCGATCTTAGTATGGAACAGATGGAGAGGGTGCTTAGGGCTCCCACCCACACCATCTCCTTGGAGAAGCCGGTGGGCGAGGATGGGGAGAACCAACTGGGCGAGTTCATAGAGGATGAGGAGATCCCTCCGCCTGTGGATTTGATCCTAGACGAGGAGTTACATGAGCAACTGCAAGAGGTTCTCTGGAAACTCCCTTCCCGGGAGCGGCGGATAATAGATCTCCGCTTCGGCCTCAGCGACGGGGATCCTCGTACCCTACAGGAGATTGCCCAGGAGTTCGACTTGAGCCGCGAACGGATCCGTCAGATCGAAGGGGAGGTCCTAAGAAAACTTCGTCACCCCCACTTCAGCAGGAAATTGAGGGCTTACCTCAACTGAAAAGTTACATCTTTGACCAAATTGAGGAGGTATCAGAGTGGAAGAGAGGATAAAGGGTCTAGTGAAATGGTTCAACCCGGCGAAAGGGTACGGCTTCATCCAGCGCTCCAACGGCGAGGATGTCTTCGTGCACTTCTCGGAGATCCGGATGGAGGGGTTCAAAACCCTCAATGAGGGGGAAGAGGTGGAGTTCATCCTTCAAGATGCCGACAAAGGCCCCCAGGCCGTGGATGTAGTTAGGCTGCACGCCTACCCCGCCATCACCACGGGGAGTGAGACCTAAAAATACCCTTGCCCTTGACCACGAAAGAAGCCCCGAGGCTAACTCGGGGCTTCTTTCTTTCTGGCAATATTGACTTTCGCCCTGGGCAAAGGTATGATGCAGCGGTAATGGGCGGAAGAGCACGTCGAGAGATCTTGCCTGGGCTGACGGCCGCTGTGGGCCTCATACTCCTAGCCGGAGCGTTGGTCTTTTTCACCTCCCAGCCCCAAGCCTCACCTCCTTCAGAGGTGAAGGAGGAGCCCACCCTTACTCATAACCCCTCCCCTACGCCCCTCTCGCCCAAGGTGGGGATAGTCTCCGGTCACTGGAAATATGACGGCGGAGCGATGTGCCCCGATGGCGTCCGAGAGGTGGATATCGCCCACCAGATCGCCACCAAAGTGGTGGCTCTTTTGGAAGAGGAGGGGTATACAGGCGCCCTCCTGGCCGAGTTCGACCCTGCCTTGCAAGGCTACGAAGCGGACGTACTGGTGGCCCTCCACATCGACTCCTGCATCCCTGGTGCTTCCGGTTTCAAAGTGGCCCGAGCCTGGAACAGTTTCATACCTGAGGTAGAGGACGAACTCGTGGATTGTCTCTATGAAGAGTATGAGAGAATCACAGGCCTGAAACCCCACCTGGAGAGCATCACCCTGGATATGAGAGGTTATCACGCCTTCGGAGAGGTGGCTCCAGAGACGCCAGCGGCCATCCTAGAGATGGGGTTCATGGCCGATGACGCGGAATTATTACGCCATCGTCAAGACATAGTGGCCCAGGGGATAGTGGCTGGGATAGAGTGCTTTCTCGAGAGGTCGAAAACCCCGTAACTTCCAACAAAGACTTTCTGTGGCGCTCAGCGATTCACATCCACCAAAACGTAGGGAGAGAACGTCGCCCTGTCCTGGCTGATGTGGGCCAGGGCCTAAAGGGCGACGCTACACCTCTTCCCCCAGAGATACGCTCCCACCCCCAAAATCGCAGCCTCTCCCAAGGTCAAACCTACCCAGGTTATCGCCGCATCGAACCAGAAGGGGAGGGGGAAGAGTTGAATGAGGGTGTCCGAGTGGCTGAAAAGCCACGAGTCGCCCGCAAAAAAAGTGCGGTGAAAGCCCACGAAGAAGGTATCAAAGCCCGCAGCGGCGAAGACCCCCGCTAGGCCGAAGAGAAGAAAAGTCCAGAGGCTCCCCTGGAGGAGAGAGTCAGGGAGAGCCTTCCTCCCCTCCGGGTAGAAGAGGAGGATAACTACCACCCCCACGATTAGAAAGCCCAAAACCCCGTGGAGGAGAAGGGCGCGTCGAGCCAAGACCTTCACATCCACAAGATGGACTAACTCCCGCTGATTGAAGAGAGGCCCATCCTCATCGGCCAGTTCCCCCAAGTAGGAGATCTCTTCCGGCGAGCGGAGGTAGTAGAGCACCGCTTTGGCTACCTCTCTTCTCTCATGGTCATCGTATCTGGGAGGCAAAGGCCAACTCCCCTTCGAATACTCGTAGTCGATGTACGAAAGTATCCCTGCGGGAAAGGAGGGAGAAAGGAAAAGATACAGGTTACTCAAGAGAAGGAAGAAGGGGATAGAGATGACCAGAACCCATCTAAGAGCAGGGATTGCTTTCTTCACTCTCCCTCCAGCATGAAGTGTAGAGCGATGAGGTTTATAAGGTGTTCCACCGGCGCTCGGTCATCGGTGAAGACCGGGCCTCGGCCTTCGTACCGCCGCACCCCCCCCTCCGCCAGGGCCGCCACTTGGCGGAGATGGGGGTCGGTGAAGCGAGCCACATTCTCGTAGAACCCCTCCAACTCCGTATCCTGATTGGTGCCCACTACTATCGAGTTGGGCACATGGGCGTCGATGATGTAGACATCAGGGAAGACGGCGGCCATGGTGCTGGCCAGGACATCGACAAGCCGGAAGTCGCTCTCCGTCCGCGCCACATTGATGGCTACTACCCCTCGGGGGGTGAGGTGCTTCCGAGCCAAGGCAAAGAACTCATAGGTGGTAAGGTAAAAGGGTATGTAGGGCTGGCGGTAGGCGTCGATGGCGATAACGTCGTACTTCTTTTCCGTGCGAGAGAGGAAATACCGTCCATCTTGAGCGATGGCTTTCAGGTTCGGCTCATTCATCGCGAAAAACCGCCGCCCCACTTCGATTATCGAGGGGTCGATCTCCACCCCCTCCATGAGGATAGGACCGTATATCTGGGAGTACTCCTTGGTCACCGTTCCCCCCGCCAGGCCGATGAGGAGCAGACTCTTCACCTCCTGAGGGGAATAATCAGCGTTGAAATAGGGGACCAGAAGGAAGTAATCCCAAACGCCGTAGCTGAGAACCCGATGAGGGTTGTAAAAGGAGTGAAACGCCTGTCCCTCGTTCAAAGTGAGGAGGACATCGTCGCCTTCCTTTAACACCTGGATGTAGTTGTAGACCGATTCCTCCTCGTAGATCATCCCTTCCGTGGCCTTGATGGGCCCCCTGGGCAGGAGACTCAGGGCCAGGATGATGAGAGGTAAGGGGATGTACCACCAGGCGCGTCGAGCGGCGACGAGAAAGAGCCCCACCAAGGAAAGGGAAAGCAGAGCCAGGGAGAAGATGAGAAAACTGTTTCTGGTGCCGAAGAAGGGGATGAAGACCAAGACCGGCAGAAAAGTGCCCAAGATGCTCCCCAGGGTGGAGAGGGCGTAGATCCCCCCCGCCGTATGGCCGGTAGAGACCACCGAGGCGGTCTGGAGACGGATGGCGAAGGGAGAGACACAACCGAGGAGGACCACGGGGATCAAGAAGAGGGCCAAGAGCCCTACCAAGGACCCGATGAAGATATCCACCGAATAATCGATATAGCCTCGCAGAGAGAAGCGAAGGATAGGATGGGCCAGGAAGGGGATGAGCCCGATAGCGAACCCGGCCCAGGCGGTGATCTGGTAGAGGACCCTACGGTGAGGGAACCTATCGGCCAGCCGTCCCCCCAGGTAGTAGCCGGCAGCCAAGTAGACCATCATCAGCCCGATGAGGTTGGCCCAGATGACCAGCGAGGTGCCGAAATAGGGGGCCAAAAGCCGAGAGGCGGACATCTCCACAGCCAAAGTGGTCATGCCGCTAGTAAAAACGAGAAGAAGAAGGAATCTGTCCCTTTTCCTTACAGGATCCCGTGGGAGAGGCATGTCTCTACACCTACTTGGAGATTATAGCCCATTACCTCGCTGGCAGCAAAGCGGTCGCCTCATCAACCGCCCCTGGCAAGGTTTGACCGGTTGAAAAGTTCGCAAACTCACGTTACAATCTAATATATTTGAGGAGGCAAAAGATGAACCTTTGGCGAGACCTTTCTCCCGGCCCCGATCCACCCCGGGTGATAAACGTCATCATCGAGGTACCTAAAGGCTCCCGGAACAAATATGAATATGACACAAAGATGGGCTGCATTCAACTCAACCGGGTTCTCTACTCTCCCATTCATTACCCCGGCGACTATGGCCTCATCCCCCAAACCCTCTCTGAGGACGGCGACCCCCTCGATGTCCTGGTCATGGTTGGAGAGCCCAGTTTTCCGGGCTGCATCATCCAAGCCCGCCCCATCGGGATCTTCAGGATGCTGGATGGTGAGGAGCCGGACGACAAGGTTCTCGCTGTTCCCGCCTCCGACCCCCTCTACCGAGACTACTTGGAGATCGCCGATATCCCACAACACTTCTTGGCCGAAGTGGCCCACTTCTTCACCGTATATAAGGATCTGGAAGGGGTGCGGGTTAAACCCTTGGGATGGGAACAGAGCAAGTCGGCACGAGAGTGCATCAGCCAAGCAATGACTTTGTACCAACAACAAGGGAAGGGCGTCAAAGGGCAAAGAACTTAATTCCCTCGCAAACTATTATCGCCCCCTTAGTGCGCTATCCACCTTGCCACTCGATTACTTCGAGCCCTTGACGAACTAAGTACTTTGGTACTATACTAATTACAGGTTTCTCTCAAAGGCGAGGTGCTAATGGCCCAGGAGAAGGCTACAGAAAGGGAAGAGATCATCCCTCCTTTCCCCGAGATCGCTGCGGTCACCACCCTAGAGGAACTTTTGGGGTGCTTGCTAGAGACGATCATCCTAGCCACCGATGCCAGCGAGGGCTCGTTGATGCTCCTCCACGCTGGCAGGGAACTTCTCACCGTCAACTCGGCTCGTGGGCCCCGAGAGCAGGTGGTGCGCAGCGCCAAGCGGCATCTAGGGGAGGGGATCTCGGGCTGGGTGGCTAAGCATAAGGAACCCCTACTCCTCGTCGGCCCCGTGGACGATCCCCGCTTCTCGGGGGTAGAGCCGGGGATTAAGGATGCTATGTGCATACCTCTGGTGGAAGACGGTCGAGTCATCGGGGTTCTATCGGTGAGCAACAAAAGGGGTGAGGAGACCTTTTCCGAGACCGATCTTGAGCGGTTCCTGACTATGGCTGGGCCTAGCGCTAAGATGATAGCCCTCACCCTCGCTCAGCGAGAACTGGACGCCGAGAGCAGCGCCTGGGCCAGGAGGAAACTAGCGCAAGAGATCCACGACGGACTCCTCCAAAGTCTCAGCACCCTGATCCTCCATCTACAACTATATGAGGAACTGAAGGGTCAGGACCCTCAGAAGGCTGGGGTACAACTAGAAGAATCCAGGAAACAAGCCTTGGATTGCTTACAGGAACTAAGACATCTGGTCTTCGATCTGAGGCTGGCTGACTTGGAGCGGCTGAGCCTGGCAGAAGAGTTGAGAAAATATGTGGCTGAGTTTGGAAGGAGAAGTAACATCGAGGCTCATTTCGGTTTTTCGGGAAAGAGAAAAGAGCCACCCCTCAACGTGAAGAAGAATCTCTACCGGATCGCCCAAGAGGCGCTCACCAACGTGCGCCGCCACGCCCAGGCCAGCCGTGTCGATGTGCGGTTAAGATACGCTCCCCACGAGATGGAACTAACGGTCACAGATGATGGACAAGGTTTTCAAAGAGAGGAGGTGCTGGGCCGGGCTCAGGAGGAGAAGAGGTTTGGCCTCTTAGGCATGCAGGAACGGACCTACCTTTTGGGAGGCAAACTGGAGATCAAGAGCACACCCGGCCAGGGGACAACTGTCCGCGCAGTCGTGCCCTTCTAACGATTATTGACAGACAACCTGGTCCGTCCTATCTATGATACAAGGATAGCCTCTTAAACTCAGCAGACTACCGCTAGAAAGGTGGGTGATAGCTCCGCAGACTGAACTCTCACACAGGGAATGATTGGACCTAGCACGGAGATAAAGAGAGGGGGGATGAAAGTTTGTCCAAGGATTATGGAAAGGGGATCTTCTTGGTGGTGGTACCGATCGAAACCCTGAAGAAGTGGTCACGATGTCTTGGCTCACCTACACCGCGTGTTTGACCAATTAGAATATATGTGGTATAATTATTATTTGTCATGCTGTCTTCGACGGGCCGTGAGGGCCCGTCTTCCGTGCTAAGAAATGGGAAAGGGGGAGTTGATGGCTAGGTCGGTGAAGGCCACGGCCGTGGGGGCCAGGGCAGGGGAACGCCCGGCGTCCGATGTCCAGGCCACGCTCTTTGATCTCGACGCCCTGAAGATACCCTCCCTCCTCCGTCCCTCCAACAGACGGAAGTCCTATGCCCGTATAACTGACGTTCATCCCATCCCTTCTCTCATCGAGGTTCAACTTCGCTCCTTCAAATGGTTCCGGGAGGAGGGACTACGGGAGCTCTTTGACGAGATCTTCCCCATCGAGAGTTTCAATAAGAAGATGTGCCTCGAACTTATCGACTACTGGTTTGAGGAGCCGAAGTACAGCGAAGATACCTGTCGGTCTATGGATATGACCTACGCGGCGCCGCTTTATATCCGTGCCCGTCTGGATAACAAGGAGACAGGGGAGAAATTGGAACAGGATGTCTATTTGGGTGACTTTCCTCTCATGACCGACAATGGAACCTTCGTGGTCAATGGGGCAGAGAGGGTGGTGGTCAGCCAATTGATCCGTTCTTCGGGTGTCTTCTTTGATGTGGAGGAGGATCGGACCACCGGCCGGCAACTCTGCGTGGCCAAGTTGATACCTAACCGGGGAGCCTGGCTGGAGTTTGAGACCAGCAAGAAGGATCTCATCTCCGTCAAGGTGGATCGTAAGCGCAAGATTCCAGTGACTGTGCTTTTGAGAGCCCTGGGCGCCGTGGAGGTAGAGGAGGATCCCCATCCAGATCTTTTGGGTGAGGGTAGCGATGAGGAACTCCTTCGTCTCTTTGAGCGGAGTGACAGCATGCCCGACCATTGCTATATCGAGGCTACCTTGGAGCGGGATCCGAGTCGAAATTCAGAGGAGGGTCTTCTGGAGTTCTTCCGCAAGATACGCCCTGGCGACCCGGCCACTCTAGAGAATGCTCAGGGCTATCTTGCCTCCTTACTCTTTAACCCTCGCCGGTACGACTTGGCGAAGGTAGGGCGGCATAAACTTAACGCTAGGCTGGGCCTTTCCCTTCCTCTCGACTACCGCATCCTCAGCAAGATGGATCTGGTGAGGGTGGTGGAGCATATGATCCTGGTGAACAACGGGGTGGAGGATCCCGATGACATAGATGATCTGGGCAACCGGCGGGTGAAGACGGTAGGGGAACTCATCCAAAACCAGTTGCGGATCGGGCTCCTACGGATGGAGCGGGTGGTGCGCGAGCGGATGAGCACCCGTGATCCTTCCCAGATCAACCCCCTTGCTCTCATCAACATCCGTCCCATAGTGGCGGCTACCAGGGAGTTCTTCGGGGGTAGCCAACTCTCTCAGTTCATGGACCAGACCAACCCTCTGGCCGAGCTGACCCATAAGCGGAGGCTTTCGGCCCTCGGCCCCGGGGGGCTGCGTCGTGAGCGGGCTGGCTTCGATGTACGAGATGTGCACAGTACTCATTATGGCCGTATCTGTCCCATCGAGACTCCCGAGGGACCGAATATCGGCCTCATAGGTTCTTTAGCCACCTACGCTCAGGTGAACGATTACGGTTTCCTTGAGACCCCTTACCGGCGGGTGATAAAGAGTCTGCCCAATGAGCCCTCTCTGCTCGTGGAGAAGCGCCTGCGATCCGACGTAGTCGACCCCTCGTCTGGCCAGGTAGTGGCCAAGGCAGACGCCAGGATCTCTCCCGAGTTGGCCAAGAAGATAGCGGCTTTACCATTAGAAGAGGTGAAGATCCGTGCGTTGGCCACGGAGGAGGTAGTTTACCTCTCCGCCTTTGAGGAGAAAGAGTCCACCATCGCCCAGGCCAACGCTCTCCTAGATGAAGAAGGGCAGTTCATCGAACATCGGGTGTCGGCGCGGCGGGGAGAGCAGTTCCTCTTGGCTGCTGTTGATGAAGTGGACCTCATGGATGTCTCGCCCAAGCAGATCGTCAGTGTCTCCGCGGCCCTCATCCCCTTTCTAGAGCATGACGACGCAAACCGAGCGTTGATGGGCTCCAATATGCAGCGCCAGGCGGTGCCCCTTTTGCGCCCTGAGGCTCCCCTGGTGGGCACAGGGATAGAGTACCAGGCGGCTCTCGATTCCGGTCAGGTGCTGGTGGCCGAAGAAGATGGGGAGGTAATAAGCGTCACCTCAGAGCGAATCGTGGTGAAAGGGGCCGATGGGGAGAAGGTCTACCCCCTCAAGCGTTTCCACCGTTCTAACCAGGGGACCTGCATCGACCAGCGTCCCATCGTGGAGAAGGGAGATGGAGTGCGAGCAGAGCAGGTGATCGCTGATTCCTCCTCCACCGATAGGGGAGAGTTGGCCCTGGGTCAAAATGTGATAGTGGCTTTCCTCTCTTGGGAGGGAGGCAACTACGAGGACGCTGTCCTCATCAGCGAGAGTCTGGTCCGGGAGGATAAATACTCCTCCATCCATATCGAGAAGCACGAGATACAGGCCCGGGATACCAAACTAGGGCCGGAGGAGATCACTCGTGATATCCCTAACGTGGGCGAGGAGGCTCTAAAGGATCTCGACGAGAGAGGGATAATCCGTATCGGTGCCGAGGTAGCACCTGGAGATATCCTGGCAGGAAAGATCACGCCCAAGGGTGAGACAGACCTCACTCCGGAGGAGAAACTCCTCCGCGCCATCTTCGGGGAGAAGGCTCGGGAAGTGAAGGACTCGTCCCTCCGGTTGCCTCACGGCGAGAAAGGGAAGGTAGTGGATATAAAGGAGTTCACCAGGGAGGAGAACCACGACCTCCCAGCCGGGGTAGAGCGAATGGTGCGGGTTTCCATCGCTCAATGCAGGAAGATCACCGCAGGGGATAAGATGGCGGGCCGCCACGGTAATAAGGGTGTCATCTCTAAGGTGGTACCTATAGAAGACATGCCGTTTTTGGCCGACGGCACATCGGTGGAACTGATTCTAAACCCCCTTGGGGTTCCGGGGCGGATGAATATAGGACAGGTCTTCGAGACCCATGTAGGTTGGGCCGCGGACCATCTTGGCTTCAGGGTCATCTCACCGGTCTTCGACGGGGCCGATGAGGGGGAGATAACCGCTGAGTTGGCGCGGGCTTGGCTGATGGAACTAGCCTGGAAGGAGGTAACCGAGAGGGCTTGGGCATGGCTGCGAGAGCAGGAGTATGACCTGGAGGAACTGGAGGACGACGAGGAGGCGCGCCGGTTATATATCGCCCATTGGCTAGAGGGGGGAGAGTACGACCAGGAAGCGCTGGCTACCGACCATATCTACGCCCGACGTAGCGTGCTCCGCGAGTGGTTGAAGGAAGATGGCCATAACCCCGAGGAGATCTTGGTCTTTGAGAACGATCCCCGTCCCTTGAAGGCCCGGCAGACGGCCGATAGGCTCGCTCGTGAGGTTTGCCTCGAGTTCTGGCTGGGGCATCGTGGCTACCCCGCCGATGAGTTGGAGGGCCAGGAACTGGAGAGGCGAGCAGAGGAGGTGAGCGAAGAGACCGGTTGGCCGTTGCCCACCTCGGGAAAGATGATCCTTTACAATGGTCGCACCGGTGAGCCCTTCGACCATCCGGTGACGGTAGGGGTGATCAATATGATGAAACTGGCCCATCTGGTGGAGGATAAGGTCCATGCTCGTTCCACAGGCCCCTATTCCCTGGTAACTCAGCAGCCCCTGGGTGGCAAGGCTCAGTTCGGAGGACAGCGGTTCGGTGAGATGGAGGTCTGGGCCTTGGAGGCTTACGGCGCGGCTCACACCTTACAAGAGATGCTTACCGTCAAGTCCGACGATGTGATCGGTCGGGTAAAGGCCTATGAATCGATCGTCAAGGGAGAGGCGATTGACAAGCCAGGGGTTCCGGAATCGTTTCGGGTTCTGGTGAAAGAGCTGCAAAGTCTGGGGCTCGCTGTAGAGGTAATCGATGAGGAAGGGAATCGGATGGGATTCGGCAAGGAGGAGAGGCGGGAGGAGTACCCTCGTTTGGGGCTGGGTTTCTTGGGCCTAGAGAGATAGTTTGACTTTTGGGGTCAATGGGGTTAAACTATTTATTTGTAGATCCATCAGAAGGGAGCGATATATTTGCCCACCATTAATCAGTTGGTGAAAAAGGGGCGCAAGAAGCCAGCGAAGAGGAGTAAGGCCCCGGCTTTCCGCTTCAGGTATAACGCCCTTAAACAGAAGACGGTCAAGGGGAGAGGCGCTCCTCAGAAGAGGGGGGTTTGCACTCTGGTGCGGACCGTCACCCCCAAGAAGCCCAATTCAGCCCTGAGAAAAGTGGCCCGGGTGCGGCTCACCAACGGGATCGAGGTGTCGGCTTATATCCCTGGTGAAGGCCATGGGCTCCAGGAACACTCGGTGGTTTTGGTGCGTGGAGGCCGAGTGAAGGACTTGCCTGGCGTCCGTTATCATATCATCCGTGGGGCCCTCGATTCTGGAGGCGTAGAGGGACGTAAGAAGGGCCGCTCTAAGTATGGCACGAGGCGGCCCAAGAAGACCGCTCTTTAGTGGGTGGCTTGAAGACGCTTCGTCAAAGTGTGTAGAAGGGGTGTTTTTGTTTTGCTTAGTGGAGAAGACTAGGATGGCTAGTCCTCTTAGGTGCTGGGGGAGTTAAGATGCCAAGACGCTATCGGCCGCCTCGAAGGGAGGTGGAACCGGATCCGAAGTACAATAGCGAACTGGTGGCTCGTTTCATCAATCGAGTTATGCAGCGGGGGAAAAAGAGCCTGGCCAGGCGGATCTTCTACGAAGCGTTCGATATCATTGAGGATAGGTTCCACCGTAACCCCCTGGAGGTCTTCAACCAGGCTATAAGAAACGTTACACCGGTCTTAGAGGTCCGGCCCCGGCGGGTTGGGGGGGCCACCTACCAGATACCTATCGAGATCCGGGGAGACCGATGTCAGTCCCTGGCCATTCGGTGGTTAGTAAAGGCCACTCAGGCTCGCCCTGGCAAGACCATGGCCGAAAAACTGGCTCATGAGCTGTGGGACGCCTCGCAGAATACGGGGGCCGCAGTCAAGAAGAAAGAGGACACCCACCGCATGGCCGAGGCCAATAAGGCGTTCGCCCATTATCGTTGGTAGTTGTAGGAGTGAAGAGAATTTCGCCTATCCCTCCAACCTGTAGGATAGGCGATCTGCTGAAGAAGAGATGTCTGAGCCTTTTCCTTTGGAAAGAACCCGAAATATCGGGATAATAGCCCATATAGACGCCGGGAAGACCACCATCACGGAGCGGATCCTCTTCTATACCCGGAAGATCCATCGCATGGGGGAGGTCCATGAGGGTGCGGCTACCATGGATTGGATGGAACAGGAGAGGGAGAGAGGGATCACCATCACCGCTGCGGCTACGACCTGCTATTGGCGGGATCACCGGATCAATATCATCGACACGCCGGGTCACATCGATTTCACCGTAGAGGTCCAGCGGTCCCTCCGGGTCTTGGATGGGGGGATCGTGGTCTTCGATGGGGTGGCCGGCGTGGAGCCTCAGTCGGAGACGGTATGGCGCCAAGCAGACCGGTACCACGTGCCTCGCATCTGTTTTGTCAACAAGATGGACCGACCGGGGGCCGATCTTTGGCACACTATCGACATGATCACCGACCGATTAGGAGCCAACCCTGTGGCCTTGCAGGTGCCCATCGGGGTAGAGAGTGAGTTTGTAGGGGTGGTGGATCTCGTTTCCCAGGAGGCGTTCCTCTATGCTGATGAATTGGGTGTGCAGCAGGAAGTAAGGGAGGTTCCACCCTATCTGCGTGAGGAGGTAGCCAGACGTCGAGAGATCCTGGTGGAGAGGGTGGCGGAGACCGATGAAAGGCTGACCCTTAAGTTTCTGGAGGGGGAGCCGATAGAGCCCCTTGAACTGAGAGCCGCCTTGCGGCGGGCGACGTTAGAAGGGAGGTTGGTTCCTGTCCTTTGTGGCGCGGCTTTGCGGAATAAGGGGGTTCAACCTCTCTTGGACGCGGTAATCTATTACCTCCCTTCTCCTTTGGATATCCCCCCTATCACGGGGATCCACCCTAAAACGGAAAAGGAGGAAGTCCGTTCCGCCGAGGGGAAAGAACCCTTCGCCGCTCTGGCCTTCAAGATAGTCTCCGACCCTTATGTGGGGCGGTTGGCCTATCTCAGGGTCTATTCTGGATCTCTGAAAGTAGGTTCCTCCGTCCTCAACTCTAGCAAGGGGACCAAAGAGCGGGTGGGGCGGCTTTTGCGTATGCACGCTAACCACAGGGAAGAGATCGATATGGCCTATGCAGGCGATATAGCCGCTGTGGCGGGCTTGAAGAGAACTTTCACTGGGGATACCCTTTGCGACCGCAAACACCCCATCGTGCTGGAGTCGATCGGATTCCCAGAGCCGGTCATCTCGGTGGCCATTGAGCCTCGTACCCAGGCCGATCAGGAGAAGATGAGCGTGGCTTTGGCACGGCTGGAGGAGGAGGACCCCACCTTTGACGTGCGCATCGATGAGGACACTGGCCAAACCATCATCTCTGGCATGGGGGAGTTGCACTTGGAAGTCTTAGTGGATCGGATGCTCAGAGAGTTCAGGGTCTCGGCCAAGGTGGGGAAGCCTCAAGTGTCCTACCGGGAGACGCTCACTCGTCCCGCGCGAGTCGAAGGGCGGTTCATCCGTCAAACCGGTGGGCGAGGCCAGTATGGTCACGTCTGGCTGGAAATCGAGCCCTTGGGTCGTGGTGAAGGGTTCAAGTTCGAGGCTCGGACGAAGGGAGGCGTCATCCCCAAGGAGTTCATCCGAGCCGTAGAGAAGGGTGTCCGGGAGGCGATGGAGAGCGGGGTCTTGGCTGGATACCCGGTAGTGGATTTGAGGGTGGCCTTGGTGGATGGTTCCTACCACGAGGTGGACTCCAGTGAGTTGGCTTTCAAGATAGCCGCCTCTATGGCTCTGAAGAACGGCTTACAAGAGGCCGCCCCCGTGCTCTTGGAGCCGATCATGAAACTAGAGGTGATCGTGCCGGAGCAGTTCACCGGCGAGGTGGTGGGGGATTTAAGTGCCCGTCGTGCCCAGATAGGAGGGATGACTCCCCGGGGGGATCTCCAGGTGATACGGGCCCAGGCCCCTTTGGCCCAGATGTTCAGCTACGCCACGGCACTGCGCTCCATGACCCAAGGCCGGGGCACCTTCACTATGGAGTTCGATCACTATGATAGGTTGCCCCCTGAACTAGCCGAGGAGATAACCGGCGGTATCAGGCAGCGGGTGATGGCATAAAAGGTTTTGAGGAGGTCTTATAGATGGCTAAGGAGAAGTTCGTAAGGGACAGGCCCCATGTGAACGTGGGGACCATAGGTCATGTGGATCATGGGAAAACCACCCTTGCCTCGGCGATGACCAAGGTGCTCTCTTACAAGGGGTTAGCCCAGTTTAGGCCTTTTGACACCATCGACAACGCCCCAGAGGAGAAGGCCAGGGGGCTAACCATCGCCATCAGCCATTTGGAGTACTCCACAGAGAAGCGCCATTACGCCCATATCGACTGTCCAGGTCATGCCGACTAC
>JAUVHF010000151.1 GCA_030593425.1 Anaerolineales bacterium | reverse complement strand
TGGGTAGGATGGAAGGCGGCTTACGACCTTTTAACCCTATGCGGGATATGGGGCCTGTGGCGGAGCTGATAGAGGTGGCTTTCGGCGTTGACCTGGGCCCCGAAGGTCGGGAAGCGGTGCGGGGGATGAGGGTTGTGGCTTCTATGGGGCCTCTCTTGTGGATTCTGGGAGATCTTTTCTCAGGCTACGTCTGGGTGGAGGAGGGGCGAGTGGTGGGAAATGTGAACCTCAGTAGAAGCAGAGGGGGCTACCTGGTAAGTAACTTAGCCGTCCACCCAGGTTATCGGAGGAGGGGCATCGCTAGGCGGTTGATGGAGGCGGTTATAGATAGGGTCGAAAAGAGGAGAGCCCCTTGGGTGGCCTTGGAGGTGCGCCGTGAGAATAGGGCGGCTAAGGGGCTCTATGAGAAACTGGGTTTTGTGAGGGTTGATGCCTGGACAGAGATGCGGCTCGCTGAACCGGTCACTCTCGTCCTCCGAGAAGGTCCTTCGGTGAGAGAGTTAGAGCCCACCGAGTGGCGAGAGGGGTATCGGCTATGGAAAGAGGCGTTACCCAAGGAGACGGCCTTCCTCGGCGAGAGGGAAGGTTCGAAGCCAGACCTGGGCCAGGGGCTCCTCGCCTGGTTATGGGGGCTCCTCGGCCGGAGAAGATACCACTGGATAGCGGGGGGGTCTATGCTCACCCTCCGTCTTTCCTGGGCCGGGGCGTACCGGTTGGAGATGGTGGTTCATGGGGAGGAGCGAGGCCAGGTGGAGGAGGGGCTTTTAGCTAAGGCGTTTTCCGTTTTGCGTACCCGCCCCCCAAGAGGAGCGGTGGCCAGGATATACCCTTCTTACCTGGAGACGATAAAGGTTCTCGAAAGGTGCGGTTTCATCGAGGAGCGGACGTTGGAGCGGATGATGCTAAGAGTGAGAAGGGGGTGAGAGGATGGCTACTCACGGGGAGAGGATGCAGATCCTGAAGATGATCGAGGAGGGACAGATCACCGCTGAGGAGGGGGCGAAACTCCTAGACGCCTTGGAGGCAACGGAGGAAGAGCGGGCGGCACCTGCGCGCTGGTTCCGAGTGCGGGTCACGGATATGAAGACAGGGAAGCATAAGGTGAATATCAACCTTCCCCTAGGGCTGTTGAATATCGGGGCCAAGATAGGGGCTAAGTTCTCCGCGCCCTTCGATCTCGACATCGACGAGATAATGAGAGCCGTACGCGAAGGCGCTAGGGGGAAGGTCGTGGACTTGGAGGATACCGAGGATGGGGAGCGGGTGGAGATATATCTCGAGTAGGGGCCGCCTCCATTTGCTGGATTTGGCACCGAGTGGTAGTATGTAAAGTATCCTCAGGGAAATGAGCCAAAAATATCGCGGGTGGTAAGGGAGGAGATCCTATGATGCGACGGATTCTGCTTCGCTGGCTGATAAACGCCTTGGCCATCTATGCAGCCAGTAAGCTGGTGTCGGGAATAAAAGTGGAAGATGAGTGGGCCATCATAGCGGTGGCTCTGATTTTGGGGTTGGTGAACGCCTTTATCCGGCCCCTGCTCAAATTCTTCACCTGCCCCTTGATAGTCTTGACCTTGGGTCTTTTCCTCTTCGTCATCAATGCGGCGATGCTGGCTTTCACCGCTTGGGTGGCCGGGCAGTTGGGCATCGGCTTTGAGGTGGCTGGCTTCGGGGCGGCTTTCTGGGGGGCGTTGGTGATCAGTCTGGTGAGCCTGGCCCTCACGCTTCTGATCCGAGGGGAGGAAAAAGAGAAGTCACGATGGTGGGATTAACCTGTTGGTAGTCCAGGGCAACACGAAAGGCGACCCAGCAATGGGTCGCCTTTTCAAGTCGCTCGTTTAGCATTTCAGAACCGGACGGAACTTGTAGCCGTAGACGATGAGCCCCTCCGGGCCGTACTCCCGCAGCCGACGGGTGACCATCTCTACCCGCTGGCCGATCTCTACCCCTTGTCTGTCCACATCGGCCAGTTGAGCGGTGACCAAGGGCCCCTCATCCAAACGGATCAAAGCCACGGTGTAGGGGACGAAACCCTCATAGCCGGCCGGGGGTTGGTAGATAGTAGAGTAGGAGTAGATCTCCCCCGCTCCCGCAAACCTATAGGGCTTAAGATCTCGGGATCCGCAGTGGGGGCAGATATCCCGGGGAGGGAAGAGTTTTTGGCCGCAGGCGGCGCATTCTCTGCCTATCAGTTTGTATCGCTCATCTTGCAAGCGCCAATGTCTGGCTAAAGACATGGACTCTTGACCTCTCTTTGCCTGCTGGCATTCTAGTTCGGCCCCTCGAGGATATGGGTTATCGCCGTGGCTCCCGTTCCCCCTATGCTTTGGGCCATTCCCAGGTGGCACTCCACCTGATTGGCGCCCGCCTCTCCTCTCAGTTGCTGAACCAGTTCTGCGATCTGATAGACGCCGGTAGCGCCTATGGGGTGGCCTCTTCCTTTCAGCCCTCCCATGGTGGAGATGGGGATATTGCCTCGGAGGGATATCTCCCCATCTTTGGCCAGTTCGACCCCTCGACCCTTATCCGCGAAACCGCAGGCCTCAAGGGATAGGGCAGCCATGATGGTGAAGGCGTCGTGCAACTCGAAGATCTCCATGTCTTCCGGGCCTGCCTCTGCCTGGGCATAGGCTTTCTGGGCCGATTCGTGGGCCGCTTGCAGGTAGAGGGGGTCGTCTCGGTCGTGGAGGGCGATGGTGTCTGTGGCTGTGGCCGAAGCGATGATGGTAACGGGCGCGGGACAAAACTCTTGGGCTTTCTCCTCGGGACAGAGGATGACCGTGGCCGCCCCGTCACCGATGGGCGATGAGTCCAGGAGGTTGATGGGGTCGGAGATCATCCGGGCGCTTGTAAACTCTTCCCGGGTGACGGGTCGGTGAAACATGGCGTAGGGGTTCCGGGCCGCGTTGCGGTGGGCATTGATAGAGAAGCCAGCGAAATCTTCGTGGCTCACCCGATACTCGTGCATATACCGCCGCATGAGGAGGGCGTTTAGGGCCACGAAGGAGAGGCCCTGCATCGCTTCGTAGTCTCCGTCCGCAGCCATGGCTAAGGCCTCGGTGACCAGGCCGTTTTCGCAATCGGTCATCTTCTCCGCCCCGGTGACGATCACCAGGTCTTGAAGGCCGCTGGCCACAGCCAGATACCCCATCCTCACCGCGGCTCCCCCTGAGCCACAGGCGGCCTCCACCTTGAGGGCCTCTATGCCTCGCAGCCCAGCGAAGTCGGCGATGAGGGTGGCCAGATGCTCCTGCCCGGTCAACTCCCCGGAGAGCATGTTGCCCACATATAAGGCATCGGCTCTGTCGATCCCTGCATCGTCTAAGGCCGCGGTGATAGAAGCGACAGCCAACCCCCGTAGGGGGCGCTCCCAATGCTCCCTCACCTCGGTCTGTCCGATGCCGATGATAGATACTCCTCTCATCTTTCCTCTCTAGTGGGTGTTCAAGTTGTCTCGGTAGCGGCAATAGGTGCCGTAATCTATCTCTCGCCTTCTGGCGATGTAGTCCCTGACCCGAACGAGGCTATCGTCGTTTTTCACTATCCGCTCGGTAGCGGTGAAGGATAGGGCGTCGCTTCCCGCACCCGACCCGAAGGAGACGAGCAGGATCTTATCGCTAGGTTGGGCCTCATCTAGGGCCGCGGCAAGACCCAAGGGAGAAGAGCCGGCATAGGCGTTCCCGATAACCTCCACGAGAAAACCGGGTTTCAGTTGTTCCTCCGTGAAACCCAACCTTTGAGCCACTCGGCGAGGGAACTTGCTGTTGGGCTGGTGGAAGACGACCATGGCATAATCCTCAGGGGTATAGCCCAACTCCTCCATTAGATGCTGGGCCGCATAGTAGGTATGTTTGAAGTAGGCGGGCTCGCCGGTGAAGCGATGGCCATGCTGGGGGTAGTACTGGTGAGGACGCCGGAAGAAATCGGGCGTATCCGACACATAAGAGTAGGAGGCTTCGAGGTAAGCCAGGCTCTCCTCTTTGAGCCCCATGATGAAGGCTGCCCCGCCAGCGCTGGCGGTGTATTCCAGTTGATCGCCGGGCCTCCCTTGGGCGGTGTCTACGCCGATGGCCAGAGCGTACTTGGCCATCCCCGAGCCCACGAACCCCATGGCCGCTTGCATCGCTTCGGTGCCCGCCTTGCAGGCGAACTCCCAGTCGGCGGCGTTGGTATGGGGGGTAACGCCCAGCGCCTCGGCCACCATGGTGGCGGTGGGCTTTACGGCGTAGGGCTTCGACTCGCTCCCTACCCAGACGGCTCCGATCTCTTGGGGGTCGATGGTGGCCCGCTT
>JAUVHF010000117.1 GCA_030593425.1 Anaerolineales bacterium | reverse complement strand
CTAGTGGATGCTATACGTCACGGAACCACGACCCTCATCGACCACCACGCCAGCCCCAACGCCATCGAAGGTTCCCTGGAAACCATCGCCTCGGCGGTCCAGGAAGCCGGACTGCGGGCCTGCCTCTGCTACGAGGTCTCGGATCGGGATGGGGAGGAGAAGGCCACCCAGGGGCTCAAAGAGAACCGAGAGTTCATCGGGGCAGCGAGAGGTGGGAAGTTCGGTCCTCACATCGCTGGCACCTTCGGCCTCCACGCCTCCCTCACCCTTTCCGACGCCACCCTCAAGAAGGCAGTGGAGGCCGCCGAAGGGGTGGGTTTCCACATCCACGTGGCCGAGGATAAAGCCGATGTCCGGGACAGCCTCAAAAAGTCGGGGCTTCGGGTCGTGGAGCGGCTGAATAAGATGGGCATCCTCGGGGAACGGACCATCGCCGCCCACTGCGTCCACATCGACGCCTACGAGATGGACATCCTCAGAGAGACAAGAACCAAGGTAGTCCACAACCCCCGCTCCAACATGAATAACGCTGTCGGGGCTGCCGATCTCCCTGGCATGTTGAGACGCCACATAGAGGTCGGTTTGGGGAACGACGGCTTCTCCAACAATATGTTCCCAGAGATGAAAACCGCCTATCTGATCCACAAGCACGTGCAAGGGGATCCCCAAGCGATGCCCGCCGACGAGGTAGTGAAAATCGCTACGCGAAATAACGCTCGTATAGCCAAACTCTTCTTCCCTGGCTCCTTGGGAGAACTCTCTGTTGGCGCCTACGCCGACATCATCCTCTTGCGCTATCTTCCTCCTACCCCTCTCCGAGGGGAAAACCTCCCTTGGCATATCATCTTTGGCATGGACGGGAGCCAGGTGGATACCACCATCGTGGGAGGGCAGGTTCTCATGCGGGGCTGGAGATTAGTTACCCTCGATGAGGAGGCTATCTTCGCCCGCGCTCAGGAACTGGCCCGAGACTTATGGGTGAGGTTGTAACTATGTCAGAGAGAATCCGCTACCTTTGGACTCGCGCCACAACCCCCGTTAAGGTGGGGCTCTTCTTCGGCGCTCTGGGTGCCCTTTTGGCCCTCCTGGGCTGGTTCCAGGAGAGGGGAGACCTACTGGGCCTTGTTATCGCCCTCCTCATCTCCTTCGCCACCTGGGGGGTCGTCTCCTGGGCCATAGCCCAGGCGGTCCACGAGGTAGAGAATGACGAAGAGGTCTAGGTGGCCAAAAGGTGTAACCTCTGCGCAGGGTGGGGCAAGGTTGGAGATGAAGAGACCTGTCCCCTCTGCCGAGGAGGTGGCCACTTCATCGAAGGTTGTGGCTCTTGCCACCATTTCTGTTTCTCCCCCCTCTCCCATCAGATGAGCGGGGGCGGCTCGGGGTACTGCACCTTATCTATTCGCCGCCTGGTCCCCGGCTGGCCTAGAAAGAAGGGAGAAGGGGAAACCGTGAGAAAAGCGATAGTGAGGGTGGATCACCGTTGTAAAGACTATAGGGAGACCGAACGGGAGGATGCCACTTTCGGCTCCTGGTGGAGGAAAGAATGGCCGACCTTAAAGTAGAGATCTGTGGCTTGAAATTCAAAAACCCCATCCTGACCGCGGCCGGCCCCCCTACCTGGAACGGCCAGGCTATGGTAGCCTGCGCCCGGGGAGGAGCCGGCGGCATCGTGGCCAAGACCATCTCCACCACCGCCGCTCAAGTCCCCGAGCCCTGCATGGCCCAATTCGGCAAGGCCTCCATGCTCAACACCGAACTCTGGTCGGAACTCCCCCCTGAACAGTTCATAGAGAAAGAGTACGCCATGGCTAAGGAGACGGGGCTCCCCCTCATCATCAGCCTGGGCTACACCGCCGATCAGATCGCAGAACTCGCTCCCAAGGTAAAGCCCTTCGCTGACGCCTTGGAGTTGAGCACCCATTACATCGGCGAGGATCCGCGGCCTATGATCGAGGCTATCCAGGCAGCCAAGGCCGCGGTACAAGTGCCCATCTTCGTCAAACTCAGCCCCTTGGGGAGGGAGATGAAAGCCGCCGCCCAGGCGGCCCAAGAGGCGGGAGCCGACGGGATCGTAGCCATCAACTCCTTTGGCCCCTGCCTAGGGATAGATGTGGAGACCGGGCTTCCGCTGATGGGGAGCGAGGAGGGGTACGGTTGGCTTTCCGGCCAGGCCCTCAAACCCCTGGCTTTGCGTTGCGTCTTCGATGTGGCGCGGAGCGTAGATATACCCGTCTTCGGCTGTGGGGGCATCTCCCGAGGCACCGACGCCATCGAGCATTTCATGGTGGGGGCCTCCGCCGTCCAACTTTGCACCGCCGCCATCCTTCGCGGTCCCTCCGTCTTCGGCAAGATAGCCCGAGAGATGGAGGTCTGGCTCGACTCTCACGGCTACGCCTCGGTGAACGACATCAAGGGACTGACCATCCAGCGACTAAGACAGCGCGACTTCCGCACCACTCACCTACCGCCCCTCGTTGACCTCGACCTATGCAACGCTTGCCGACTATGTGAGATATCTTGCGTCTACGACGCCATAAACATCATCGACGATAAGGCCCAAGTGGACGAGGACCTCTGCTACGGCTGCGGCCTCTGCGTCACCCGTTGCCCCACCCGGGCCCTGACCATGCCAGACTAGAAGAGTAGGGCAGGTTTCCATACCTGACCTATCCTCATCTAAATGGCTTTGGCACTTCACAAACACACAAGCAGCTATACGTAATTACTGTGTGATCACCAGGCCCAGAAGGGAGGGGGGGCTTGATACGTCTACAAACCAGGCGACTCGACCTCTTTCCCTGTTCAGTTGAAGCTACGCAAGCAATTGTCAGAAACAGAACTGATATGAAGACACTGTTGGGAGTGCAAGTGCCCGATGATTGGCCCGCACAAGATCTCCAAGAGTTTCTGCCTTTCTATGCACAGCAACTTGAAACAGATCCGTCGCTGCTCGGATGGGGCGTTTGGTTAATGGTTCTTAGGGCAGAGCGGATGATTATTGGCGATCTAGGATTTAAGGGAAAACCAGATCGAGAAGGAATGGTGGAGATTGGCTATAGCGTTGTCCCTGCGTATAGAAGGCAAGGATATGCCTTCGAAGCGGTACAAGCATTGATTGATTGGGGATTCGCTCAACAGGATGTGAAAAGAATTATCGCTGAATGTGCTACAGATAATGTTCCGTCTATTCGTGTTCTCGAGAAATTAGGAATGCAGCGCTTGGAGATGGAGGGAAGCTTGTTGAAATGGGAGCTCAAGAACACAGTAGCCGACTGCGTATAACCCGGGCTTTCAGTATTATCAGGAGTTTCCTCCTGACAACCAGAATGTAGGGGAAGGCCCTTGTGGCCTCCCGATAGAGAGGACGAGCCTCCTCTCTATGCAGTAGCGTCGGGCTGAAGCCCGACGGGAGAACATCGCCGTGAAGGGCGCCGCTACATTTTCACCCCTCCTCCCTTCCATTTTTCGCCCAATTCTGCTACCCTTTTATCCAGAATGCGTCTCCAAGAATCTTTGGCCATCACTCGCGGCGACATTGTTTCCTTCGTCGGTGCTGGGGGAAAGACCACCGCCATGTATCGCCTGGCCCACGAACTGGTGAGCCTCGGCTGGCGCGTGGTGACCACTACCACCGCCATGATCCGTCCCCCCACCCCTCAACAGAGCGAAGAGACGATCCTGGAAGCCAACTCCACCCTACTCCTCCAGAAGGTGGAACGAGCCCTGAAGAGCCACCACCACCTTACCGTGGCTACCAAGCAGAAGCAGAATGAAAAAGGCAAATTGGTGGGCCTCCAGCCTGAACTGGTGAGCAAACTGGCCACCCTTCCCTCGATAGAGGCCCTCATCGTGGAGGCCGATGGGGCCCGGGGCCGCTCCCTCAAGGCCCCCGCTCCCTACGAGCCCCCGGTCCCCCCGGCCACCAGCATCCTGGTTCCCATGATGGCCGCCGATGCCCTAGGCCAGCCCCTCAATGAGAGAATCGCCCACCGCCCCCAACTGGTCGCTCGGCTGATAGGAGCCTCCCTGGGAGACCTCGTCACGCCAGAGGTAGCGGCCCAGGTCATCGCTCACCCAGAAGGGGGGCTCAAGAACGCTCCCCCTTCAGCCCGAGTGATCCCCCTCATCAACAAGGTGGACTCCTCAACCTTGGCACCAGCCCAAGAGGTAGCCAACTATCTCATATCCGCTAACTCCATAGATCGAGTGCTTCTAGGCGCGGTGGCAGAACCTGACTCCTTACAGGATCCCGTGGGACCCGTTCTCGAGTGCTGGACGAAGGTGGCGGGCATCATCTTGGCGGCCGGCGAATCCCGCCGTCTGGGGCGCCCCAAACAACTCCTGCCCCTAGGCGAAAAGACGATGCTGGAGCATGTGGTGGAGGTAGCCCTCTCCTCCCCTCTTCAAGAGGTGGTGGTCGCCTTGGGGCACCGAGTAGAGGAGATCCGGCCCCTCTTAAGAGGGATAAAGGTGGTAGTCAACGAAGAGTGGCCCCAAGGGCTGAGCGGTTCCCTCCGTGTGGGCCTACGCGCCCTCTCCCCTCAATTTGAGGCTTGCCTCTTCTTCCTGGCCGACCAACCCAAGGTGACGCCCCGACTAGTAGATAGCCTCATCACCAGACACCGCCGCACCCTAGCCCCCATCGTGGCCCCTCGCTTTCGAGGCCGACGGGGGAACCCAGTGCTCTTCGCTCGTTCCCTCTTCCCCGAACTTCTGGGTTTGCGGGGAGAGGAAGGGGGAAGGAGCCTCATCGAGAAACATCGCCATCTGGTAGAATGGGTGGAGGTGGATTCGGGAGACTACTTCCTGGACATCGACACCTTGGAAGATCTAGGGCGTCTGAGGAGCGAGGAGTGAAACCGCTTTCATCCATTAAGAACCTAATCATCGACGTGGACGGAGTGCTCTACCGGGGCCGCCGCCCCTTACCTGGAGCCAAGGAGTTCCTCCACCATCTGGAGGAGAGAGAGACCGCCTACATCTTGGTCACCAACAACTCCACCCACACCCCGGAGGAGTATGTCGCCGTACTCAAGGAGATGGGCATCGAAGTCTCTCCTCGGCGGATCCTCACCTCGGCTCTGGCCACGGCCGACTATCTGGGAAACCTCCTTCCTAAGGGAGCCCGACTCTACCTCATCGGCGAGGGGGGGGTATACTCCGCCCTCGCGGCCCAAGGCTTCGAGTTCGGAGAGAGGGATGTAGAGGCCGTGGTCGTGGGGATGGACAGGCAACTCACCTACCAGAAACTGAAAACCGCCACCATAGCCATCCGCCAAGGCGCTCGATTCGTGGGTACCAACCCGGACAAAAGTTTCCCCGCGGAGGAGGCGATAGTCCCCG
>JAUVHF010000090.1 GCA_030593425.1 Anaerolineales bacterium | reverse complement strand
AAGGCATCGCCTTCCAAGGAGGGATGATCCCCTTGGAGTTGATGCGAGAGGTAGGCCATCAAGGCAGTTTCTTGAGCACCAAGCATACTCGAGAATGGTTCCGCCGGGAGCAGTTCATCCCCTCCTCGGTCATCGACCGCCGCACCCGACAGGCCTGGGAGAAGGCGGGCAGGAAGAGCATAGTGGAGCGAGCCCGCGAACGAGCCGAGGAGATCATCGCCACCTATCAACCTAGAGAGATACCGCCGGAGGTAGAGAAGGAGTTGACCAAGATCGTCACCTCGGCGGCGCGGAAATGTGGGATGGAGAAGTTGCCCCCGCTTTCAGGCTGACCTCCAAGCGGAGGCCCTCATCAGAGTGCTTACCTCACATCGCCAAAAAACCGATCCCTCCCCCCTCAGCCTCCTGACACAGGGTCGATCGTAGTTCAAGGTAGGACTATGATTTGGCTGACCCTTCTCGTGAGCGCTGCTTCCTCAGTCGGGCTAGACAAATAGCGAGACATCGGCCTCCGATGCGAAGTCCAGGAAGGCGGCTGCACCAAGGCAAGAGACCCCCTCGATCAGGTCCTCTTCCTCTACACCCATCACCCCCATGGTGGTGGTGCAGGCAAAGAGTCTGCCGTCCCCATCTAGGGTAACCTCTATCAGTTCCTGGATGGTGGGCATGTTCGCCTTGGACATCCAGCCCTTCATGAAGGAAGTGGCCAGGGCCGTCGCCCCGGGCAAGGTGCCGATGATGGTGGGCCCTTGCAAGGGGACCGAGGGAAAGGGAGGGGGCATAGCCGGGTTGCCCACGGCTGAAACCTTCAAGGTCGGCAACTTCCTTTTGTTGATGATGTCAAGCCCATAGAAGGTAAAGAATATCCCCACCTCCCAACCCATGCTCACGGCCGTTGAGGCCAGGATAAGGGGCGGATAGGCCATGTCAAGGGAACCTTGGGAAGCCACCAGTGCTAGTCGCCGTCTTTTCTTTTCCTCAGCCATCTCTCTCCTCTTGTCGCATCGAAAAGCAGTTCACTTACGAGTGGGTATCTAAGCTGACGCACTGATCATTGCTCTATCTCGTCTTACGCACGTAGAACCTGAGCAGGCCATCATCTTCCTTGGTGTCCAGGATTTCGTGACCGGTGTGTTTCTCCCAGGCCAACATGTCGGCCTGCGAACCGGGATCGGTAGCCAGCATCTCCAAGATCTGGCCCACTTCCATACCCTTGATCGCCTTGGAGACCTCGATGATGGGCATAGGACACAATAACCCTCGGCAATCCAGGGTCCGCCTCGGCGTGGCCTGTGCACCCATCACCCTTCTCCTCAGTCAATCAACGAGCCTTTTTCCTCTCAACTTCCTAGACCGCCTCTTCAGGGCCCGTGCTCTTTAAGAAGCCGATGAAGATCACCGTTCCCCCTACCAACTCTCCAATGAAGAGATAGTTAGTAGAACCCAAGGTAGCCAACGTGCCGCTGGCGGCAACGACAAGAGCCCCTAGAGCGATCAACACGTTGGAGAGGACCCGATGAGGCATGACCCTTTTCCGCCAGAAGACCCACGCCGAGTACAACGCTCCTCCCACCAAAGCCAAAGTGCCGAAGGTGTTAAGGACGGCGGGTCCCACGATCCGCACCCAAAGAGGCATGATCTTCACCGACACCCTGCCAGCTATGCCGATCTGGCGGAGAGCGGCGGGATCGATGTTCACGGTGAAAACCACGATAGCCAAGAGAAGAGAGGCTATGACCACCAGAGCCATCAGAGTATGGGCTATCGACCTTCTAGCCAAGAGGTAGATAGTCCCCAGGCCTAGATAGGCCACATTCAAGATAGCACCGAAGAGATACCAGACCCGATAGATGAAGGGACTCCAGCCCCGGATGCCGGCCAGGAACTCGCAGAGGACGGCGAGGCTAAACATAGCCAAGCCGATCCCCCATACCAGTTGATAGACCTTCCGTCGCCGAAGATACTGCCAGAAGACGAGGATGGTGAAGATACTCATTATGGCCGTCGAGGCCAGAGGAACCAGAACGCTCATCTCTATCTCCTTTCATAAGGCAGGGCCGAGGCTCCCATCGGAGGCCTCGGCCCAGGATCAAGCCTAGTCTAGGTGCGGTTCTATCCTAGCCACTAGTTGGGGCTTGGGCATATACCCCACCAGCCTCTCCACCGGCTGGCCCCTCTTGAAAAGGATAAGGGTGGGGATGCCGCGGACTCCGTACCGGGTGGCGATGCTAGGGTTGCGATCCACATCCATCTTCGCCACCTTCAGCCGCCCATCGTATTCCGAAGCGATCTCCTGCACCAGAGGGGCGATCCGATGGCAGGGCCCACACCACTCCGCCCAGAACTCGACAACCACCGGGATCGAAGCCCTGATCACCTCCTCCTCAAAACTCTCATCGCTGACGGCAACTACTTTACTCATCGACATCTGCTTCCACTCCTCTCCCCCAGACGATACTATCTCTGAGGAAGTTTGTCAAAGCCGCACCCCCTCCAGCCACTCCTCCAAGGCACCCTCCAACTCTCGCTTGGGAGCGCGCCCGAAAAATTCCTTCACCGCCCGGCGGGGATCCTTCCCTTTGAAAAGCACCTGGTAGATCTCCTCGGTAATGGGCATCTCTACGCCATATTTTCGGGCCAACTTTCTGGCCGCCTTAGTGGTATTGATCCCCTCGGCGACCGTGATCATAGAGGTTTGTATATCTTCTAGGCTGCGCCCTTTGGCTAGTTCCTCCCCCACGTAGTGGTTCCGGCTATGGCGACTGGAGCAGGTACATATCAGATCCCCGATGCCGGCCAGTCCAGCGAAGGTGAGGGGGTTGGCCCCCGCCGCCACGCCCAAGCGAGCGATCTCGGCCAGTCCCCGAGTCATAAACGCCGCCTTGGCGTTATCGCCATATCCAAACTCATCGGCCGCCCCGGCCCCTATGGCGATGATATTCTTCAGAGCCCCTCCTAACTCCACCCCTATGATATCGTCGTGAGCATAGACACGGAAACGAGACCCCATAATGATCCGCTGAACCCGCGCCGCTACCTCGATATCCGGAGACGCTACCACGCTGCTAGCGGGCAACCCCGCCGCTATCTCTCTCACCAGGTTGGGCCCAGAGAGAGCACAAAGGAGGAAACCCGACCCCAGTTCCTCCTCCAACAGTTGAGACATGCGAAGAGCGGTCTCTATCTCCAGCCCCTTGGCCGCGCTTACGATCACCGTCCCTGGCCGTAGGTGAGGCTGCACCAGCCTAATATTCTTTCGCATCGACTGGGTCGGCACCACCATAAAGAGGAGATGGCAGGGCTCCACGGCTTCAGCCAGGGAAGCGGTGATCTTCAACTCGGGGGGCAAGATCACCCCGGGAAGGAAGCGCCGGTTCTCCCCCCGCAATCGCAACTCCTCGGCTTCCTCCTCCGTCCTAGCCCACAGAGTAACGGAGAGCCCCTTGCGGGTTAGCATCACCGCTAGCATGGTCCCCCAACTGCCGGTCCCTACCACGGCCACAGCACTCACCGACTCCTCCTCTTCCCCGCCTCCCCGATCCGCCGCTCCGTACCCTTTAGAAGACGACCGATGTTGGATCGATGGGCGAAGATGATGATCCCCCCCGCCAGGATACCATAGGCCAGATGCTCCCAGGAGCCTCGGAACAAGAGCCTTTTACCTAAGAGGACCAAAGGTATCAAGAAGGCGATAGCGAGGGAGCCCAAGGAGACATAACGAGAGAGAGCGATTACTGGGAAACCTAAGAGAGCCGCAACCAGAGTGGCCACAGGCTCCAGGACCAAAAGAGCACCCATGGTGGTCGTTACCCCAGCCCCACCACGCCAGCCCAGAAAGACGGACCAGTCGTGGCCCACCAAGGCTGCGAGAGCGGCCACGACCGCTGCCGCCTCGTTATGCCACAGCGCTCTGGCCACCAGCACGGCGACCACGCCCTTGCCCACATCTCCCAAAGCGGTGATGACGGCTGGAAAGGCCCCTACGGCGCGAAGGATGTTCGCCCCTCCCGTCCTGCCGCTCCCGTACTCCCGAATGTCGATACCTTTCCATAGCCGTCCCACGATGTAACCGGTAGGAAAGGCCCCCAGAAAGTACCCCACAAAGGCCGCCAAAAGGTAAGTTGTGACCATCTTCATATAAAAGTAGAACACAAGGGTCGATTCCTGGTTGCGAATTTAGGTCGCCACCCGAAAAGGGTTAAAGTCGGTATCCACGTCGTAGTAGTCTTCGTTCTCCACCCTCTTCAGGGTATTGACCACCAGGTAGGTGAGAGGCGTGACCAGGGCCTCGAAGCCGGTCTTGAAGAGGTAGTTGGAGATGATGATATTCAAGAGAAGGGAGGGGGCATAGAGGCCATAGAAGGCGATGAGGACGAAAAGCAAGGTATCCACCCCTTCGCCCACGATGGTGCTCCCGATGGTCCGAGTCCAGAGCCATCTCCCCTGAGTGAACACCTTCATCTTGGCTAAGGTATAGGAGTTGGAGAACTCTCCGGCGAAATAGGCGATAAGGCTGCCGAAGACGATGCGAGGGGTCTGGCCCAGGATGGTCATGTAGGCCTCCTGGCCTCTCCACCCCTCCGCCGAAGGAAGGGCTCCCACGATGGCGAAGACCACGGCCATCAGAATTGCACATCCGAAGCCGATCCAGATCACCCTGCGGGAACGGCTGTAGCCATAAACCTCGGTGAGGATGTCGCCGAAGATGTAAGAGATGGGGAAAAGAATGGTCCCCCCATCGAAGGTGAAAGGCCCCAGATCTAGGATTTTCGAAGAGGCCACATTTGAGATGAGCAACACAGCCACAAAGATGGCCATCACCAGGTCGAAATATCCATACCCCTTTCGCATCTATCCGACCTCCGCTTCTGCCACCTTCCATAAGCGACAGAAGGCACAGAGCCCTGGCGCCGTGGTGGGCTGGCCGCACCTTTCGCACTCGCCCAATTCTAACCCTTCGTTAACTGAGGGGATGCGTTCGGGACCGAAAGGCAGCATCCGAAGAAAAAACCCCTTCTCCCTGGCTCGCAGGAAACTCAGATAGAACTGCAACTTCGCCCCCCTCGACCTCCCCTCCAGGCGGTTTAACAACTCTTTATAGAAGATGGTAGTGGCTCCCGTGGCGAAGGGACACTCCTCATAGATGTAGTCGATGCCTCTTAAGATGGCGTAGGCCGCCGTCTCCCGCTCGTAGAACCTGAAGAAGGGCTTCGCTTTCTGCGCCAGCCGGGGATGGGTGGAGGGGAGCACCGGGGCCTGGCGAAGAAGATACCCCGTCTGCCAGTGGAGGACGTTCTGTAAGAGAACGGCCGCCTCGTCGTCTAAGTTGTGTCCGGTGGCCAAGACAGCCCCCTCCTCTAGAGCCGTCTCGTTCATTATGTACCGCTTCACCAGCCCACAGAGGGAGCAGGTTTTCTGTTCCGGCCTCTCCCTAGCCAACTGGGGGATCGACTTTCCATACACTTCCTTCACGTCCACCACTTTCAGCCTGGCCCCTTCCCTCTTCTCCACAAACCTATCTACCTTGGCCAAAGAACTAGAAGAGTAACCCTCTTCCGAGATGCCCAAGTCTATATAAAGGCCCCGAGCCTCGTAGCCCAGGCTAAGAAGCAGATCCCACAGGCTGAGGCTGTCCTTCCCCCCGGAGACGGCCACCAAGATGGTCTCTCCGGGATCGAACATCTCATATTTCTTGATGAACCGTTGAGTTTGAGCCGGTATCCATCCCAGGAAATGCTCTCCACAGAGGGCCAGTTTGTGCTGGCGCATATTTATGACCGCGGGTTTAGAGCATCTACGACACCTCACCATCGCCTCCCGAAACCACAGCGATCAGCTTCACCTCATCTTCATCGCTCAGAATAACGTCGTCGGTGACCAGTTCGCCGTTGCGGACGACGAGCACCGCTTCAGGATCCAGCCCCACCTTCTTGATAGCGTCCCCGGCCGTCATCCCGCCCGGGAGTTCCCATGCCTTGTCTCGATATGTTATCCTCATGGCAACCTTATGGGCTCGCCCACCTCTGGCAGGCACACCTTTATCCCTTCCAACCCTTCGATGAAGAGTTCTGGTTTCAAAGTATGGATAGGTATCACCATCCGGGGACGGATACGGCGTATCAGGTCGATGATGTCTCTACCACTGGCGTGTCCCGACGCGTGTAGCCTCTTGTCGGCTGAGGGGTCGTCGGGGTCGCCGACGAAACGGATATGGAAGTGGTTCAACCAGTTGCGCAGCCGCCGGAGATCCATCTCCATCTCCTCATTGAACGCTTCGCTGGAAGAGTAGATATAGGTAGCCTCCTTCGGCTTGATATCCACGAGATCGTTGATGTCGAAGAAACTGAAACAGAGGATGTACCCCTCTGGGTCACCCCGTGCCTCAGGGGCTCCGATGAGCCGCCCCTCCCGGCGATATCGGTTTCTCAGTTTCTCTTCCCAAGGCCGGGGGGCGCTCTTCACATCGGCATAGACCACCAGATGCTCATCTTGAGCCACATCGGGCAGA
>JAUVHF010000208.1 GCA_030593425.1 Anaerolineales bacterium | reverse complement strand
GCTCAAACGACCCGGCCTGGATGAATTCATCACGAGCATGATGGAAGCCAATCATCTTCCGGGTCTTGCCGCCTGCATCGTCAAAGACGACAGGATTGCGTGGTCGAAGGGGTATGGGTGGGCGAACATCGAGCAGCAGATCCCGGTGAGCCCAGCCACACTGATGAACATCGGGTCTATCTCAAAGACCATCACAGCCACCGCCATAATGCAGCTTTGGGAGGAGGGTGAGTTCCAGTTGGATGATAATATCAACAACCATCTCCCCTTCCCGGTGAAAAACCCCTTCCACCCAAACGAGCCCATCACTTTCAGGCAACTTCTTACCCACACGTCCTCCATAAACGACGGCCCTGCCTACGAGGAGAGTTACTCCTGTGGGGATCCCAAGATTGCCCTCCGAACCTGGGTTGAAGAATACCTGACGCCGGGCGGAGCCTACTACAACAGGGAGGAGAATTTCCACGATTGGAAGCCGGGAGAGGGGTTTGATTACTGCAACGTAGCCTTTGGCTTGCTCGGCTATCCCGTTGAAGCAATATCCGGGTCATCATTTGGCGACTACTGCAAAGCCAGTATCTTCGAGCCATTGGGCATGAAAGAGACATCCTGGTATCTTGCCGATCTGGACACGGCGAAACACGCCGTGCCCTACACGTACGTATGGAAGGGCGAAATCCGGGGTAGACTTTTGCAAGAGGGTGATAACGGGCGAGAAGTCCAGGAAAGAGAGGGATACCTCCCCAATTGTCTCTATAGTTTCCCCAATATCCCCGACGGCTTGCTGCGCACAAGCGTCCATCAACTGGCTCGCTTCCTGATGGCCTACATCAATAGCGGTTCCTTCGAGGACAAGCGAATATTGCAGGAGAGCACGGTTCGGGAGATCTTGACAAGTCAACTTGATCCGTCGCTGGTGCTTGACGAGGGGAAAGGCCTAGGATTGACCTGGTACCAATTTAGGTTAGACAGCGGTGACTTGGTTTGGGGGCACACCGGTGGTGACCCGGGTATCACCACTCGGATGCTGTTCCGCCCCACCGACGGGGTGGGCGTGATTGTGTTTACCAATACCGGTGGGGGATGGGGATTGGAGGAGATCGCGAAACGCCTCTTTCAGGAGGCTGCGATCTTGTAACCTATGGAGAAAACCTATTCTTTCCACTAGAGGTTGACACAATTATGTTCCACTGGTATACTATTTGGCGATTCTTGCTATCACACATCACCATTTCAGAGTAGTCCAGAGCGTGCAAGTTGACCGGGCAGGCTGGTTCGTTTTCGGATACGAAACTTATAGATGGCTGGGCTTGGTTAGTATGTGGTTTATCTCTTTGCCAGTTGCACAACCTGCGGTGTGACCCTGGAGGCCGCGAGATCGTTTAGGGAGAGCCGCAATTAGCTGTGTAGGGACGCATCGTACCATTCTTCCAAACTTCATCATAGGAAAGGAGGTGATGCCAAGGGGATAAGTATTCGGCAGAGGTTCTTTAACTTCTCACTAAGCGAAGAAAGGAGTGTGCGATGAAGCGGTTTGGTTTTCTAGTCAGCCTGTTTGTGATTCTGGGCTTGCTGCTATCAGGCTGTGCAGCGCCAACGCCGGCCCCGACTCCGGTGCCAGAGGAGCCGACGCCGGTGCCGGGGGAGCCAACGCCAGTGCCGGAGGAGCCAACGCCCACCGAGGTACCCGAAGCGGAGCCCATCACCATGTACATCGGCTCCATCGACATCTACGACACCATAAACCCGGTCGATGGCTGGGACTGGGGCCCTCGTTGCCTGATGTACGACCGGCTATTCGCTCTTGAGAAAGTGACCACCGTAGGGCCCGGTGTGGCTGAGAGCTATGAGACCAACGAGGATATGACGGTGTGGACCTTCAAGATCCGCGAGGGGGTCAAGTTCCACACCGGCGAGCCCTGCACCGCTGAGGAGATCGCTTGGAACATCAATTGGCAGATTGAGAACGAGTTTCCTGCCACAAGTGTCCGCGTGGACGGGTTCAAAGAGGCAGTGGCCCTGGATCCCACCACCCTGCAAATCACCCTTGAGGAACCGAATTGGGCCGTGGCTGAGGGCAAGTTGATCTTCCTCTGGCTCCTGCCGCCCAGCATCTGGGAAGGTATGACCTACGACGAGGCCACCTCGTTCGAGGAGGTCGAGGCCGGCTACGGCGCTGGCCCCTATAAGGTGGTGGACTGGGTGGAAGACGAGTATATGATCCTCGAGGCCTTCGAGGACTACTGGCGGGGTAAGCCGCCGGTTGACCGCCTCGTCTTTATGGAATACGCCACCGAGGACGCCATGGTGGAGGCCCTGCTGGCCGGGGAGATAGATGTAATCTCCTACGTTCCCCCGCACGCCATAGAGGTCCTGGAGGAAGCAGAGAACATCGAGGTGGTGACCACACCAGTGCTGAATACTTCGTATATGCTCATCAACCAATACGAGGGCGGCACCCAACCCGAGAGCCTCTTTGACCCGGTGGTGCGCAAGGCGATTGAGTACGCCGTTGACAGGCAGAAGATCATCGACGTGGTCTACCTGGGCCACGCTGAGATAGGGACGATACCGGCCCCTCCAGGTTTTGGCGACCTTCACAACCCCAACATTGAGCCTCTCCCCTTCGACCTGGACGAGGGGAATCGCATTCTGGAAGAGGCCGGCTACGAGGACAGCGACGGCGACGGGATCCGCGAGGACGCCGATGGCACCCCGCTAGAGTACCGGATGTTCACCGATGAGGGAGCCACCGGAATCCGCAAACTGGAGATCATCGCCGATGGCCTGGCCCAGATCGGTATCAAGGGTACGCCCCAGGAGATCGATGGGATGATGTCCTTGTTTCCTGATTACGACTACGACCTGGCTATCTGGTCCTGGCACTGGGATCCATGCATTGAAGAGTCCTTGCGGTCCTACACCTGCGCTGAGGTACCTGACGGTTGGAACGACACCGGCTACTGCAACCCGGAATATGACGCACTGTATGAGAAGACGAAGGACCCC
>JAUVHF010000060.1 GCA_030593425.1 Anaerolineales bacterium | reverse complement strand
TGAATCCCGGCTATCCCCCCGCCGATGACTAGAACCGCCCGGCTCATCAAGAACCTCTCTCAACGTAACGACTGTTCACGGGACGAATTGGTTCTCTCATATTCACCCTCAAACAAACGTGGCTATCTCTTGCAGCGACTTCCTGCGAATTTCGGGCACGACCGCATCATCAGCTGGATAGCCCACGACTAGGAGCAAAAACGGCCGTTCGTTGGCGGGCCGCCCAAGGATTTCGTTCAGAAAACCCATCGGACTGGGCGTATAGGTAAGCGCAACGAGGCCAGCGTAGTGGATCGCTGTGATCAGTATCCCTGTCGCGATCCCCACTGACTCAAGCGCGTAGTAGTGCTTGATTGTGCGGCCATCCGGCAACAGCCCGTAACGCTGCACAAAGATGGCAATCAGGTACGGAGCGGTCTCCAAGAAGGGCTTGTGCTCGCTGGTGGCCAAAGGAGCCAGGGCCTCCAGCCACTCTCGTGAGGCCCGGTGGTGGTAGAACTCACGCTCTCCCTCTTCAGCCGCCGCCCGAATCTGTCGCTTGACGGCAGGGTCAGTGACGACCACAAAGTACCACGGTTGCATATTCGCGCCGCTGGGCGCAGTTGCAGCGGCACGCAGGCAATGTTCGATGACCTCAGGTGGCACTGGTCGGTCCGAGAAGTGGCGCACTGTCCGTCGCCGTTGGATGTCGGCGTAGAAAGCAGCCGCGCGCTGCGTCATCTCCTCGACGGGGTATTCACGATAGGTCGCAAGCGGAAGAAACTGCGGCTTCGTCATACAGACCTCCGATTTATTTAGATCGCCGGGTAATATGGCGTAGAAGTAGTTACACTTTTTAGTTTGCCTAAGGCGCAAAATGAGGCAACGATACGCTTACAAGAAGCATCCTCATCCCCTCGCCCCTATCTTTGAGGGATCTCGTGGCTTATCTCGATTAGCCCACCCTCGATGCGGGCGAAGATCTCGGGTAGACTGGGCCCGGTGATCACCAGGCCGTGATTTCGTTGGGCGATGACCGCCCGGTTTGGTTATGGAGCAGTCGTTGGTGGGGAAGGTCTTATCTAGTTGTGCCATGCGCCCTCCGATAGAGGGCGTCCTCTCCACCAAATGGACCCGGAAGCCCAGGTTAGCCAGGTCTATGGAGGTCTGAATCCCGGCGATGCCCCCGCCGACAACCAGAACTGCGCTATTCTTCAAAGTTGCGCTCCCAAACAGAACTGACAACTACATCTACTGCTGTCGTGTAACGGCTCCGATGGTGGCGAAGTGCCGAAAGCATTCTGGCCAACGAAGCGAACCGCAAACGCGCCCTTATATGAAGTTGTCCTTCACCCTCTCAGACTCAGAAGGGCAAGTAGGCCAAATACCATGATGATTATGCCCGAAACCCTGTTGACCCATCGCAACTGTTGAGGGCTGAACCTTGCCCGAAACAGACTGACACCACCGCTCAGGATAAGCCACCATAGGGCTGAGCCGACAAAAACGCCCAAGACCAATACTCCCGCAGAGAGATAGTTCCCACTTGCGCTTGCCACCCCCAACCCGGCAAATATCGCCGCAAAAGAGAGAATGGTCATTGGATTCGTGAGCGTCAGGAAAAACGTTGAGGTATAAGCACCAACGAGGCCATTTCCTTCGGCTGAGGCCGCTTGTTCAACAGGTCTGGCCAGGAAGGTCTTGAGGCCCAGACAGCAGAGAAACACACCGCCGACAAGGCGAAGCCATACTTGTTGACTGATGAAAATGCTTGAAATGAAGGTCAGCCCGAATCCAGCAATGCAGCCATAGATGGCATCCGCAGTAGCAGCCCCCAGACCAGAGACCAAGCCAGAGGCTCGCCCTTCAGCCAATGTGCGGCGTATGCATAACACACCGATGGGCCCGACAGGGGCAGCAACTGAGAAGCCCATGATCAGCCCTCTAAGCAAGAAACCAATGTCCATCTCTTTCATGGAGTAGAGCGCAATTTCATATGACTTTAGCACGCGAACTTCTTGATTTGCCTAATGCGCATGCCGCCAGAACGGCTCCCTACATTCAGACGCCCGCGAACCTCCTCATCAACTCGGAGAACTTCAGCCCCGCCTCGCGCTTCTTGCGGAGGTTAACGGTGCCGGCGGGCACGTATTGAAGCGCTTGCGGCTGACAGAAATCGACGCAAGTGGGGTCGCCGTCGCAAAGTTCGCACTTGATCACTTTCTTCGCCACAGTGTCGATCCCCATACCACCGAAGGGACAAGCGGCCACGCAGAGCTTGCAGCCGATGCAAAGATCGTAGTCGATAACCACCCTTTCCAGATCACCGTCGCGAGAGAGGGCGTCCACAGGGCAGACAGCCATACAAGGGGCCGGTTCGCACTGTGGGCAGACCATGGGCAACTCGAACCCCTCCATCTCCCACTTGATGATGTGGATCCTGGCCCGGCTGGGGTTGCTCACCCCGGCGTTCTTCACCGAGCAAACCAACTCGCATAGCCGGCAGCCGGTGCACCTTTCGTGGTCCACTATCAGGATCTTTTGCATGGTGATCTCCTCACAGCATATGGGATGGCTCTTTATCCAAACCTAGCCTTTTGAGAGTCTCCGGACGGGGGACGCCCTTTTCATCCCAGCCGTGCAGCGCGTAATATTCATCTATCATCTGCTTGAACTTCTCGCGGTCGAGTACCTTGTTCCTGGCGATCTCCAGGCCTAGGGGGGTTGGCTCGTCGAAATACCGATCTACCAGCCAATCGTCCTCCCGCCCCAACCCCTCCCGGATGTTGAATAGCCGCTCCAAAGTATAGGCTCGATCTGCGATCTCCCATACCTCCTGGGGCGATATCTCTAATCCGGTGTTGTAGTAGATCAGTTTTGAGAACTCGTCAAAGCCCAAAAGGTTGGGGCTCAAGAAAATGGTGTGGAATTTGCATATACCCAGGCAATCGACCGCTTCGTAACACATCTCATGCCATTGTACCTGGCGGGGCTTCCCCTCATAGGTGGTGTAGTCGGAAGAGAGAGGGCCATCGTAGGGGGTGGGGTAACCATATATCTTCTTGAGGAGCGCTTCGGGCAGGTGATAGAGGTCTATGGCCGGTCGGCTTCTGAGATGGTCGGAGCCCCGGGAGGCGGTAGCGATACCCAAAGCCAGAGAAGGCGTGGGCCTCTCATCGGAGTGAAGGTTGCTCATCCCCTTCACCTGGATGCAGTAGGGGCGAGACTCCTCGCCGATCCTCTCGATGGCCCGTAACGGTCCCTCGGCCAAGATGTCTCCTAGTCCCTTTCGTTTGGCGATCCTCTCCACCATCTCCAGCACCGCTTCATCGTTTCCCCACTCTAGTTTCAACCCCTCGGTATCCTTATCGGTGAGGATCCCCTTCTCATAGAGTTCCATGGCCCAAGCGATCATGCTACCCGTCTCCAAGGTATCCAGGCCGTACTTGTTCACCAGGTAGTTACCGGCCAGGATGGTCTCAAAGTTGTTGCACCCTACCTCCATACCGAAAGCGCCTTGGCTGGTATATTCCGGCCCCTGGGCGTAGACGCCGGCGTAAGGTCCATCCTTGATGATGTACTTGTGGCGACAGTGAATGCTACAGCCGAAGCAACCCTCCGTGCCGATGGAGTATTCATCGATATGCTCACACTCGATGTTGCCCCCCACCAGTTGATTCAACTGGAAGTTCCGGCACCTGATGAGGCCCGTACTGTTGGTCGCGCCATAGATGAACATGGTGCCCCATCTCTGCATTATCTGAGCGAATTTTGTGGAGCATATCTTATCGATGATCTCTTTGTTGTACTTCAGGGCCTCTTCGGGATACTCGATCTCGATGTCCATGGTGCCCCGCACGGCTACCGCCTTCAGGTTCTTGGAGCCCATCACCGCCCCTATGCCCGTCCGGCCACCAGAGTTCTTCAACCCCGTCCGCACGTTAGCGAACCGGACCAGCCTCTCCCCAGCCAGGCCGATGCAGACCACCTTTACCTCCGGGTCCCCCCACTCTTGCCTAATGAGATCCTGGGTCTCGAAGGTATCCTCGCCCCAGAGGTGGGAGGCCTCTTCTATCTCTATCTCCCCGTCGTGGACCCAGAGGTAGACCGGGCTTTCGGCCTTTCCCTTGATGACCAAATGGTCGAAGCCGGCCCACCTTAGTTCTGGGGCGAAGAAGCCACCCATGTTCGTGCTGCCCACAAAGCCCGTCAGGGGGGATTTGGCTGCCAGATGGCTCCTAGCTGAGGCTGAGGCTAAGGTACCAGCCAAAAGCCCCGCGCTTACGAGAAGCACGTTTTCGGGGCCCAGGGGGTCAACGCCTGGCTCCAGGTGGTTATAGAGAAGATAGATGTCCAAGCCCCGACCGCCCAGATACAACTTCCGCATCATAACCGGTATGGGGGCGGTTTCGACCTCGCCAGTGGATAGGTCTATATATGCGATCTTCCGATTGAGAGCCATCCTATTTTCCACCTCCTCATTCTCTTGCTGGGGGGAGGGGGCGACGATAACTCGCTAGCCTGCCACTAATGACAAGGAGACGCCCTATTCCCCTCGAGTTTGGAGTTTCTCCCAGGCTTCCCAGACCGGCCCCCTGATCTTCGCCAGTTTGGGGTTGGGCCAAGATATCCGCCACTCCCACCCACAGGAGGGACAAGTGGCTATCTCCGCTCGGGGAGCGACCTCGAACCGCTCAAAGCAGTTCAAGCACCTCACTTTCCCCAGTCCTTCTTTTCCCTTTTTGGTCTCTTTCATCTAGAATCCCTCCCCACAAAGCGCTCTATCTAGCCTTGCCATTCTGGGGTGCACCTTGAAGAGGGGATCATCCCTCACACCTCTTTGGTTGCGCTCGCCAAGGCTCTGGCCTCAGCCCGTGACCTTGAGGACGACCGCCGCGGACGAATCCCCAGCCGCGCAGCCCACAAAGAGGCCGTATCCTCCCCCCACCAGGGCGAGTTCCTCGATCACCTCGATCACCAGCCGGGAGCCGGTGGGCCCTTGGGGGTGGCCCCAGACGATGGAGGAGCCGTAGTTGTTCATGGCCTCTTTTTTCACCCCCATCTCGCGCGCGAAGTAGATATCGTTCACCGCGAAGGGGTTGTGGGTCTTGATCACCCGCACATCTTCGATGGTGATGCCCGCTCGGGAGAGCGCCTGTCGCGTGGCGGGGATAATCGCTTGAGCCATGTAGCCTTTCTTCGCCCTTCCCTCCCCAAAGGAGACTATCTGAACCTCGATCTCCGGATCCCTGCTCAGTTCCCGTGCCTTCTCTGGCGTGGTGACGATTATCCCACAGTTGCCATCAGCAGGGTGGGTCTGGGTCCCATAGGTGACCGTGCCCCCCTCCAAGACGGGCTTGAGCCTAGCCAACCCCTCGGCTGTAGTGGGGTAGACCCCTTCGTCGCCCTCGACAGTAGCGATGACCTTGCGCCCCGACGGGTCCTTCACCTCCAGGGGGATGACCATAAACCGTCGAAGGAAAGCAGCATCGTCCTTCAGCGCGTCATCGTACTGGCGGTAGCGGAGGAGCATCATCTCGTCCTGCTCCTCCTTGGTGATGCCCGCCTCCTGGGCCACATTCTCCCCCGTCTCGATCATGGCGTTTCTGGCGAAGGGATCGAAGGAGAAGTTGTCCCAGACCCAGTCTTCCGCATCACCAGTCCCGCCGGGGCCAAGCGGGTTGGGGTAATAGACGTGGGGGCCGTTACTGCAGCGGTCGCAAGTGATGGTCAGGATGACCCGATCCTCTCCGCTTTCCATCTCGAAGGCGGCGGTAGCCAGTACCCGGGCTCCTGTGGCGCAGGCCTGACTTATGACGGGGCCGGTGATCGCTTCAGCCCCGATGAGTCCGGCCAGCCAGGGGCCTCCATAGAAACTATGCTTCTGGGGCACCGTCATCCCCAAGAGGAGAAGATCGAAAACCTCTGGTGAAATCCCCCTCTCCTCGAGGGCTCGCGTAGCGATCTCCGCCGCGAAGGGGATGGCGTTGAGATGGGCGAAACTACCTTGCCACCGACAAAAAGGTGTGCTCCAGTACCCGCCGTAGGGGATGAAGGCTTTTTGAAAAGGCATCGTATACCTCCCTTTTATATAACCGCAGAGAGAGTCAGTTTCTTGAACTCCCCACCAAGGTGCTATCCCCGTAGCAGATCAAGATGGGGGTATCTTCTGAGCTCTCTCCAAGGCGAAGAGCGCCGCTCCAAAGGCACCCATCTCCTGAGGATGGGGGGCGATCTCCACTTCCTTTCCCGACCGCAGGCTCAAGAGTTCAGCCACTATGGGGTTAAAAGCCACGACTCCGCCGGTCACGATCACCCGACCGCTGAATGTCCCCATCTCCGATACCCGCTTCACGACGGAGAGGAACAACCCTCTCACGATCTCCTCTATCTTCTCGCCCCGCCTGATCCTATCCAACACCTCAGTAGCGGTGAAGACCGTGCAATAACTACCGATCTCCGCCGCGTTACTAGAACTCCTGGCTAACCCGTCGAGATCGCCCAGAGGGATATCGAGCCTATAAGCCATCTCCTCCAAGAAAGCTCCCGTGCCAGCGGCGCACTTGCGGTTTATCTTGAAGCCCACCCTCTTCCCCTCCGCATTGAGCCTGATGATCTTGTTATCCTGGCCTCCGATATCCACGACGGTGATCTCCTGGGGAAAGTAATGGTAGCAACCTCTGGAGTGACAACTTATCTCCGTCACCGTCTCCTGAGCGAAGGGCACGCTCTTTCTCCCGAAGCCAGTAGCCGTAATCGACCTTATCTCTTCCCGCGAGAGCCCGGCCCGTTTCAGCGCTTCTTCAAAGGCCTCATTGGCCGAGCCTTCGAGGTCTGCCCCCGTCTTTTTGACAAACGAGGCAAGGATACCCTTAGCGGTGTCTACGATCACCGCTTTAGTGGTCACCGCCCCTATATCCAAGCCGACAAAATAGCCGTCATCTCCCATCGCCACACCTAGCCCCTTATCTCCTCCAGTTGCTCGATCAAGGCCTCGATATTGGTCCTCGTCTGTTCCTCAGAATAACACCTCAGGTCGTTTAGATCGGCGTCGATGACCAGGCAGGGTAGGCCCAGCCTCTTCTCTAACCGCTGGGGCATGCTGTACCTGGCGTTGGAGTTATTGGGACAGGTTCTGGAATCGTGGAATATGATCCCGTCCACCTGGTATTCCCTTACCATCCTTTCGATGTATTCCTCCTTGACCCTCTCCGCTCGATTGATGAATATCTCGGTATAGGCTTGGGCCATGCTCTCAAAGGGGTTCTTCTCGTCGAAGGCGCTGAATATCCAACTGTTGCAGTAGGTGGATACCACGACGCAGGCACGCAGTTCGGAGAACTGTTCAGAAAGGTCTCTCAGTTTCCCCCAGATGGGCATCCCTTCCCAGTAGAGCCTGAAACGCTCCCCATCTACTGCTGCCACGCCACTCTCTATGCGCTCTTTCAACTCCCGCTTCAGAAGCTCATAGTAGTCGATCGCCTCCTGGGTTCCCCTCAAGCAAACCGCAGGCCCCATATGGATCGTCCCATCGAAGAAGGTCCAAGGAGAGGGCAGATGCTTTGCCAGGCCGAGCAGCTCTCCCCAGAGTTCGCTGCACCGGCGGGAGAGGCGAAGGCTCTCCTTGAATCCGTCTATATCGAACTTCTGGCCTGACACCTCTTCCAAGGTGGGTATCATGGCCTTCAGTTGCCCCACCACGTTAGCGATATCTATATCCCTCACCTCCACCAGAGCACGGGGACTATTTATGCCCACTACGGGGACGTCGAACTCTCTCCCATAGAACTCGAACCACTCCTGGACATCCCGGCATTGGTTTGTGTTATAGGCCAAGAGATCAGGCTTGGGGACACTCTCAATGCCCGGATAGAGCCGAGAAAGGGGGGTCTCCCCCTTCAGATACGAACCCACGTCACTAGTGAGATAGGAGCATATCTCCGGCGAATAGCCTATGGCGTTGGCCAAAGGGATGTAGTCCATGGCTGTCCTGGTAGCTCCCAGGGTGGCACCATGGTTTTCGGGATAATAGACCTCGAAGCCGAAGGCCCTGAGCAACTCGGCCGGCCCCACGCTACTACACCAGGCTATCTTCCCCTCCTCCTCCCCTCTGGAGATTCTGTCCATACGGTAGTAGTAATCGCTCATCACCCGCTTGAGGTCACCAGCGGCCTTGATTTCTTTGCGTCTCAGTTCCTTCTCTGACATAAGCCTCTTCCCGGGGGACCAAATACGTACCAACTTGGTTGACGAGCCTCCGACTGTTCAGTGCTCCGGCGCCTCAGACCTCCTTTCCAGGCCCTTGATCAGCGCCGTAAGGGTAGTATTATAGGGCGTCCTAAGACCATGCTTGAGGCCCCGCTCAGCTATCTTCCCGTTGAGCCAGTCGATCTCGGTAGGAGACCGCTGTTCTATGTCCACATGCATCGAGGTTTTGTGATAACCCGCCTTCTTCAGGTACTGGACGCCCTGTTCAAAGAACCCCTCGTCGAAGGTCACCCCATCCGCCGCGGCTACTTCGATCCCCTCCCGAAGGGTCTCCTCGACCAAGGATCGGGTGGGCTCGAAGTCCATCATCTCCTTCATAGTCTTACCAGTCAAAGCGCATATCGGGCTAAGGGCAGCGTTGAGGATCGTCTTCTCCCACTCATGCCTCTTGATATCGCTGGTGAACTCGGTGTCCAGTTTGGCCTCCGTCATCATCTCCGCTACTTGTCTGGCCAGAGGCTCAGCCTT
>JAUVHF010000139.1 GCA_030593425.1 Anaerolineales bacterium | reverse complement strand
GTGCGCACCATCCCCATGCATTTCGCCCAACTCTACGAGGCCTCCGGACTCGATTTCGCCACCGTCTTCGGGGCGGAGGGAGGGTTGAACTTCGCTATGGGGACTCCCCTCACTATGGAACTCCCCATCTGCCTGCGGCTGGACCGGTTCGTGGAGCGTTCCAACGGCGTCTTCGGCCAGACAGGGACGGGAAAGAGTTTCTTGGCCCGGCTTCTCCTGGCGGGGATCATCAAATCTAAGGCGGCGGTGAACCTGGTCTTCGACATGCATAACGAGTACGCTTTCGGAGCCCAAACGGAAGACGGGGGGTGGGTCAAGGGGTTGCGCGACCTCTTCGGCCCCCAAGTACTCGTCTACTCCCTAGATGAGGAGTGGGGAGCCCAGCGGAACGTGGATGTGACCTTGAAGGTGGGGCTCAACCAGATGGAGTTGGGGGATGTCTTGCTCCTGGCCGAGGAGTTGGAGTTGAGCCCTACTGCCGTCACCACTGCCGAGTTGGTCTACGCTCGCTTCGGAAGGGATTGGATGAAGAGGCTGGTGGCGCTCGACAGCGGCGATAGCGAAGCGCTGAAGGAGTTTTGCGACCTTACGGGTGGCCAATCGGAGTCCTTGAAAGCCCTTCAGCGGAGGGTGAAACGGGTCGCCGGTCGGGAGTATGTGCGAGACGAGGTGGCCTTCTCCGCCATCGATGAGATGGTGGCCGCTTTGGATAGGGGGCAACATGTCGTCTTGGTCTTTGGCCGCCATGACACACCTCTCGACTACATGTTGGTAGCCAATATCGTGGCTCGAAGGGTGCGCCGACTATACCAAGGGAAGGTAAACAGGTACGAGAGGACAAGAGACGAGGCGGACAAGCCGCAACCTCTCCTCATCACCTTAGAGGAGGCCCATAAGTTCTTGAGCCCCCAGGTCTCCAGACAGACGATTTTCGGCACCATCGCCCGGGAGTTGCGGAAGTTCTACGTGACCCTCATGGTGATCGACCAGAGGCCCAGTGGGATAGACCCGGAGGTGATGAGCCAGTTAGGGACCCGAGTGACGGGGAAACTCATCGACCAGCGGGATATCGATAGCGTCTTCACCGGCGTAGGAGGGAGGAGTTTCCTGCGTGGGGCCTTAGAGAGCCTGAACACCCGCCAAGAGATCCTCATTTTGGGTCACGCCGTCCCCATGCCCATCGTCCTTAGGACTCGTCAGTACGACGCGGGGTTCTACAGGGCTATGGGAGCCAAAGACAAGGAGAGGAGGGAGAGGCAGGCTCTGGAAGATATCGCCGACCTATTCGGGGATTAGTGAGGAGGCGGTTGCCATCCCTATATCGAGCCCGACCTGGAAGATATGCTCGGGCAGGTAGTCTGAGGTGGTCGAAGATGCCCGACAGAGCGATGATCTAACCAAAACACGAGAAGAAAGACATCAACTGATCAGCACACCCGTATCACAAACAGGTACAGACCGACTGTCATCAACGAAAATAGGCAGTAAAGACGCTTCGAGAACCCTCTGCGTCACCCCGGTATAATGACCCCCCGTATCCAGGATCTCACCGGCCCTTGATACCTCTTGACCATGATCACCGTCTTAGGGCACTCCTCGGCCACCCGGCGGGGGATAGCACCGAAAAGCAATTGGTCGAAGAGCCTTCCTCGCGTAGCTCCCAGGATAACCAGGTTGTACCCCTCGGCCTCTCTTAGGATGCCGGTGACCACATCGGGGGCCGTGAGCACTTTGGTTTCCAGGGGGTAATCATAGGGGGCTATGGCCTGCTCCAACATCTTTCCTGCCCACCTACCCCTCTCTTCGTCCCCCTCTCGAACCACGTATAGTGCAGTTATGGTAGGCTTGATCCCCTGCTGCTCTTCGTATTGACGGGCTTGGGAGATAGCCAACTCTAAGGCTAGGGAGGTGTTGGGCCCTCCCGCGGTGGGGACTAGGATCCGCCTCAACCCTTCCCTTTCCCTGAACCTGACCACGGCGAGATCGCAAGGTGGGTTCCTGCTTACGTAGTCTATCACTCGACCGAAGGCTTTATCCTCGCTCTCCGTGTAGCCCGGCCAACCTAGGAGGATGAGGTTGGATTCCCTCTTGATGGCGGTATCGATGATCGCCTTCCCTACATCATGTCCCATGCGTATCATGGTATGAACGGGGACATCCACCTCTTTGGCATGTCTTATGACCTCCTCTAGGAGGGGTTTCCCTTCCCGCAAGAAATGGCGGCCCTCGGAGAGGGAGAGTTGCAAAGGCACCCTTACCACATGTAGGGCGAAGAGTTCTCCATCCTGGTCTTTGGCGATGGCGCTTCCCAGGATGCTCAGCATGTGGGCCTGCTGCTCATCGGCGACGGGGATGAGGACCGAATACTCCTTTACCGCTACTACCTCTTCGTGGATGATCTCGAATAGTTCCTCCATGGCCTCGGTGCGGGAGGCGTAGGCGTAGTAGAAGAGGAGCCCTCCCGCTATCCAAAGGACAGTGGTGTACCAGGCGATAGGGCTCAGCCGGAAGAGATAGAGGGCCAGGAATATTTGGCTGCCTATAGCGGCGAGAGGGAGAAAGGGGAGCCAAGGAACTTTGTAGCCTCGATCGAGGTCCGGTCTCTTCTTGCGGAGGCTAATAAGGGCCATATTAACCATCATGAAGAGGAGGAGGAACATGATACCGGCTGCGCTGGCCACATCCTTTATGGGCAAGGTAGTCACCATCAATATCACCAAGCCTGTAGAGACGGCGATGGCCCATTGAGGGGTTCTGTGCTTGGGGTGAACCTGGGCGAAGAAGGAGGGCAAGTTGCGGTCTCGCCCCATGGCGAAGGATACCCGGGAGGAGGAGTAGATGGTGGCGTTGAGGGCGGACATGGTGGACATCAGCCCCCCGATGATTATCACCGCCGCCCCTCCAGGTAGCAACTGCTTTGCCACTTCCACCAGCGCCACCTCTGCGTGCTCTCCCAAGTATAACCAGGTGGGGAGATCCCCGGAGTCGATGGCTCCCAAGGCTACGAAGGCTACAGCCAGATAGATGAAGACCACGATAGCCACAGAGAGGAAGATGGCGCGGGGGATGTTGCGCTTGGGGTCTTTAACCTCCTCCCCCGATTGGGCCACGATCTCATACCCCTGGAAAGCGATGGCGGTCAACCCCATAGCCCCGAAGATGCCCCCTAAGCCGCGGGGCAAGAAGGGATAAAAATGTCTTTGCCAGTTTTGATTAGTCATAGCGCGGAGACCAATGAGTACGAAAACCGCCAGGATCGCTATCTTAGCCAAAGTGACGATATTGCCCACCGTCCCCGTCTCCGAGGCCCCCAGGTAGTTTATGTAACCGAAGAGAAGAGCCATACATATGGCTAGGAGCATAGCGGCCTGGGGTTCGGGAAGGCCGAGGAGGGAGAGGTCTCCCAAAGAGAGGAGACGGGCAGCGTAGGTCCCAAAACCTAGCGCATAGAGACTACAGGCTAAAGAGTGGGCAAACCAGTCCATCCAGCCGCTCAGAAACCCAAAGATGCTGGAAAGACCTTCCCTAATCCAAACGTATCCCCCGCCCGCCTGGGGGAAAGAGGAGCCTAATTCAGCATAGGCCGCGGCGGTGAGAAGGGTAATCAGCCCGTTGAGGAGAAAAGCCAGGAGGAGGCCCGGCCCCGCCTCGCCCGCGGCGATGCCGGTCAAAACAAAGATGCCAGCCCCGATCATGGCTGCCACGCCGATCATGGTGATATCAAAGAGCCCCAGATCGCGGCTGAGCGAAACCCCTACCCTCTGCCTAGCCCTGTTCACTCTGCCCACTTTCTACACATGGCATCGGTAGAGGCCTATAAACCTAGGAGGCGAAGAAGGCAACCCTCTCCCCCGGGAGAGGGCGTAACCGGGGGCAGTTCTTCTAGGTAAGCGGCGTAAGCATCAGCCCGGCCTGCTCCCTGGTCGTTGGGTGAGAGCCCTAAATCCAGGGCCGTCTCCATGAGAAGGGCTTTCAATTGGGCGGGGGTCAACTCCGGCCTCGCTTGCAGGATGAGGGCCGCTATCCCTGAGGCGTGGGGCGTGGCCATGCTGCTTCCCGAGAGTTGGGCATAATATTCGCCTACCGGGTTGCCCAAAGAGGTATCCTTAGCCCGGCAGGAGATGATCTCCGCGCCGGGGAGAAGGATATCCGGCTTGATCCGCCCATCGGTGGTAGGGCCTCGAGAGGAGAAATCGGCCACCTCATCCTGGTCGGTGGAGGCCCCCACGGTGATCACTTGCTTCGCGCACCCTGGGGGGCCGATGGTGTAGGGTGCGGGCCCTCCGTTCCCGGCTGCTACGCAGACCACGTACCCCATCTCCACCGCCACGTCACAGGTCTCGGAGAGGGCATCGGTGCCATCGCAGGGAGGGTCGCCTCCTAGGGAGAGGTTGATGATCTCTACCTCTTGCTCTACGGCCCACTCGATGCCGGCCATCACATCGCTCATCAAACCGGCCCCTTCCCGGCCTAGGACCTTGGCGACATAGAGGCCCGCCTCGGGCGCCAGGCCGCGGTATCTGCCCTTTGAAGCGCGACCACTACCGGCCGCTATCCCTGCCACATGGGTACCGTGACCATCTCGGTCTTGTGGTCCTTCGCGGGTGAAATCGGCCGTAGCCACAATTCGTCCCGCGAAGTCGGGGTGGTAGGGGTCTATCCCTGTGTCCAAGATGGCGATTTTTACCCCT
>JAUVHF010000179.1 GCA_030593425.1 Anaerolineales bacterium | reverse complement strand
GGACACCTCTCCTTCCAGGCCTCTACTTCCTCTTTCGTGCGGTACCGCTCCTGGTCGCTCTTGGAATGGCCCTTCCAGCGATAGGTCTTTCCCTCGATGAGAGATGGCCCTCCACCACCCCTAGCCCTCTCCACCGCTTCTAGGGTGGCTTCATAGACGGCCGTAACGTCGTTCCCATCTACCGCTACACCGGGCATGTTATAGGCCGCGGCTCTATCGGCGATATCTTCGATGGGGAAAGCCCTCTCTACCGACATGGACATGCCGTACTGGTTATTCTCACAGAGATAGACCACGGGCAGGGTCCAGATGGAGGCCATATTGAGGGCTTCGTGGAATATCCCTCGGTTGGCCGCTCCGTCGCCGAAGAAGCAGAGCATGACCTGGCCGGTGCCTCTCATCTTAATGCTCAGCCCTGCTCCTACGGCCATACCTATGCCGCCGCCGACGACCCCGTTGGCCCCCAGATTTCCGCTCTCCATATCGGCGATATGCATGGAGCCTCCACGGCCGCGACAATAACCCGTCTCCTTTCCCATGAATTCGGCCATCATGAGTTTGATATCGGCTCCCTTGGCGATGCAGTGGCCATGTCCCCGATGGGTGCTCAAGATGTAGTCCTCGAGATGCAGGGCAGCGATGGCTCCCACGGCCATCGCCTCCTGGCCGATGGAGAGGTGCATAGTTCCGTGGACCTTTCCCAGGGCGTAAAGTTCATCGGCTTTCTCCTCGAAGGCGCGGATGAGGTGCATCTGGAGAAGCATCTCCTTCAGTTTACTTTCTGGTAGCATATTGACCTCCCAATCTCTATATACGGGCTATCTCAATAGCCGGCATCTGCCTCTTGGTAACAATGCATCACTTTTCAATTATAGCAGCCTTAGCCTTTCCTGGCCAAACCTCCTGAGTCTCATCGGGGGTAATTGAGCCGAAAGCCAGACACAACTAGGAGATGGACCACCGGCGGGTTGAAGATTGGCAAAGGGAGCGCTAACTGCTACAATGGTCTTTGGCTCCCCAGCCGTTTATTGAGGGACGGGGAAGGCACCGAGGGTAGGACCCGCTACGAGTCGGTTTGAAGCGAGGAGTAGGTGGTAACATGTCCACTGAGGCTACCAAGAGCGTGCTCAACCCCACCGGCGACCAGCGGGAGTGCGACTCTTGACTGGATGGCAGGTTTGGTGTACACTTACGAGCGAGGCAAGGGATTATTATCTTCAGGGGGGAGGAGAGAATGGCCAGTGTGACCTACGAACATGTGACCAAGCATTTTGGCGAAGTGGTAGCGGTCAACGATTTGGATATCAAGGTTCAAGACAAGGAGTTTCTAGTTCTTTTGGGGCCCTCGGGCTGTGGCAAGACGACCACGCTGCGTCTTCTGGCCGGTTTAGAGGAGCCAACAGAGGGGAATATCTACATCGAGGAGCGGTTGGTTAACGATGTACCGCCCAAGGATCGGGATATCGCCATGGTCTTCCAGAGTTACGCCCTCTACCCTCACATGAGCGTCTATGACAATATGGCCTTCGGGTTGAAGTTGCGGAAGACGCCTAGGAGTGAGATCGAGCGGAGGGTAAAGGAAGCGGCGGCCATATTAGGAATGGAGGAGCTGTTAGGTCGGAAGCCGAAGCAACTTTCTGGTGGACAGAGGCAAAGGGTAGCGGTGGGTCGGGCGATCGTGCGGGAGCCTCAGGTCTTCCTTATGGATGAGCCTCTGAGCAATCTGGATGCGAAGTTGAGGGTACATGCTCGAGCGGAGCTCTCCAAGTTGCACCAGAAGTTGGAGACGACCTTCATCTACGTGACCCACGATCAGGTGGAAGCGATGACCATGGGGACGCGGATCGCGGTTCAGAAGGATGGCCTTCTTCAGCAGATAGATACACCCCAGGCGCTATACGACAGACCAGATAACCTCTTCGTGGCCGGTTTCATCGGGAGTCCAGCCATGAACTTCTTTGAGGCCACTTTGGTGGGAAGCGTAGATGAGATGCACATCGATGCCCGGAGTTTTCGGGTGTTGGTTCCGCCAGAGGGGGCCAAGAGGTTGAAGGACTACCTGGGGAAAGAGGTGATCTTCGGCATTCGGCCGGAGGATGTGCACGACCCGGAGCTTACGCCCCTCAACATCACCGCGGGGAGAGTGAAAGCCAAGGTAGATGTGACGGAGTTGATGGGGAACGAGGTCTTCCTTTACTTGCTTACCGATAACAAGAGTTTCATCGCTCGGGTGGATCCTCGGACCAGGGCTAGGGTGGGGGACGAGATCGAGGCGGTGTTGAACATGGACAATATCCACCTCTTCGACCCCCAGACAGAGAAAGCGATCCACTAAGAACGATCTAAGCTGGAGACTATGTTTTCTCCTCTTGAAGGCTATGTTCACGGCTCTTCTAGAAGAGCCGTGTTTCATTTTCCAGGGGTGATAATATGTAAGCATAGGGGCCTCACTGTAGAGATTATGCCATCTCTACGATGCCAGAAGAAGAGATTCTTCATCACCTGGTACGGAGGTTCGTAGGACTTTCTATTGTATCCTTGCCCCTGGGGTTCTGTCGTGCTATAGTTCGATCTGGGTTATTACCTCGAGAGGGCAAAGATCGATGAGCGTTCTAAACCGGAAAGAGGGGACCTCGGCTCCCGCAGGATCCTGTAACGAAAGGCGCGTTGTGGTCATCGGCTTGGATGGTACACCCTACAGCCTCCTCACCCGTTTGACTCAAGAAGGTGAACTCCCCCATCTAGCCCGCATCCTGGAACAGGGCAGCATCTGCCCCATGAACTCCGTCTTGCCCACCGTCTCCTCTGTAGCCTGGGCCTGCTTTATGACCGGAAAGAACCCGGGGAAGCACGGCATTTATGGCTTCGTGGACCGGGTACCAGATTCCTATGAGATCTACATCTCCAACTCCAGGAGCATGAGGAGTGAGACCCTTTGGGAGGTGTTGAGCAAAAGCGGCAAACGGGTAGTGGTGATCAACGTGCCGGTTACCTACCCTCCTCGACAGGTGAACGGCATCTTAGTGCCGGGCTTCTTGATGCCCAAGTTGAAAACGGGCACCTACCCCGCATGGGTGGGAGAGAAACTGGAGGAGATGGGCTACCGGATCGATGTGGACCCTTGGCAAGCGCGGGAATCGAAGGATAAACTGCTGGAAGACCTGGACTACACCTTGCGAAAGCGGGTGGAGGCAGCCTTTCATTTCCTAGAGTCCGAGGCTTGGGACTTCTTCATGCTCCACATCATGGAGACGGACCGGCTGCACCATTTCCTCTGGGAGGATATGGAGGTGGGCGACCCCCAATATGGGCCGCGATTTTTGGCCTTCTATAAGCGGTTGGATGAGTTCCTGGGGGAACTCCACCGGCGACTGGAGGGGAAGGCCACCCTCATGGTCCTCTCGGATCACGGCTTCTGCTTGCTAAAGAAAGAGGTCTATATCAACCATTGGCTCCGGGAGAAGGGGTGGTTGCGATTCTCCAAAGAGCCTCCCGAATCGTGGCCGGATATCGAGGGAGGATCAAAGGCCTATAGCATGGACCCCGGCCGGGTCTACCTGAACTTAAGGGGTAGAGAGCCGCGGGGTAGCGTGGAGCCAGGCGAGGAGTATGAGAGTGTGAGGAAGGAGTTGGCGGAGGGGCTCAGTGGGCTTGAGGACCCGGAAACGAAAGAGTCGATGGTAGAGAGGGTCTTCAGGCGGGAGGAACTGTATACCGGGG
>JAUVHF010000132.1 GCA_030593425.1 Anaerolineales bacterium | reverse complement strand
ACCAGGTCTATGGCCTCACCAAAGGACAATACTCCCCCACCAGCGAGCGGGGGTTCGTGACCAAGACCTCGCCAGAAGGGGCCATAGAACTGGCGGTCAACCCCATAGCCCTGGCCTTGGCGGCGGGCGCTACTTTCATATCTCGAGGCTTCGCCGGCGAATTGCCCCATCTGGCCCAACTCATAGCCCAAGCGATCGAACATAAAGGACACGCCCTCGTTGACGTGTTGCAACCCTGCGTCATCTTCAACAGGGTGAACACCTACGACTGGTTCAGAGCCAGGCTATACAAACTGGAGGAAGAAGAGGGGTACGGCCCCTCAAACAGGGAGGCCGCCTGGGAAAAGGCGTTCGAATGGGGAGATAGGATCCCTATAGGTCTGTTTTACCAAGTCGAGGGAGTGCCGACCTATGAGGACCAAGTTCCCGCTCTGCGGGCCGGCCCCCTGGTCAAGCAAGGCCTGCGACCTCTCACCCCGGAGGAGGTGGAAGCGCTCAAGCAGGAGTTCGTCTAAGAATCCCAAAGGGGATGAAATATGGAAGAGAATAGAATCGCGAGAGCCCCAGGCTAAACAAGAGCGATCCCTGGAGTTACACCTTCGACATAGCGGGCACTTTCGACTACATTTGTGGCCTCCACCCTAACATGAAAGGGCGAATCATAGTTAAATAACACATAAATATAGTGGAAGGCGGGCGATGAGACAGAATAAAGGCGGGCTACCTCGATATAAACTGATCCTCAACCCCACAGATGGCTCAACGACTTCGGAACGGGCCACCGCCCACGCCATCTACCTAGCCAAAGAGACGGGCGCTGAACTCCTCGTCCTCCATGTGGTGGAGACCACCATCATCTGGTACACCGGCACCCTTTATCAAAAAATGGTAGATCGGTTGCGCGAATTCGGAAACGAGGTCCTAAAGAAAGCGCTGAAGAGGGCTAAAGAGGAAGGCGTAGTTGCCCGCTCCATGATGATCGATGGCCACTCCGGCACGGTCACCGTCAGGGTGGCTGAACGAGAGGGAGCCGACCTGATCGTGATGGGAGCCTTGGGACGGAGCATGGTGGAGAAGGTACTCGTGGGCAGCATCTCCCAGTACGTGGTCCGCCACGCCCCTTGCGCTATTTGCCTCGTGAAATAGCCTGAATTGAACAAGCCCCCCGTGCGATCAACCTTCTCACAGTGAGAATCCACACACAGGGCAACGTTTCTCACAGCCCTCTATATGACAGGGAGAGTAAGGATGAGGATCTTGGATGATCTGATCGCCTCCTTAGAGGAGGACTCGCCGGTGGAAGAGGTGCGCACCTGCGTCTTCTGGACGGCGGTGGTGAGCAAGCATTGTGGGCTGGCCTCTACCATAAGGGAGGTGGGCCCTCATGGGGAGCGGCGGGTGCGAGAGGTGGGCAGCCTCCACAAGAAGAGCGCCTTAGAGTTGGCCAACTACGTTAAGTCAGACCTCCCGTTGGAAGCCAGCATCGGCATGGCCAGCGTCAATTCGCTCTTAGAAGCGGAGGAGAGCCGGTGTGTGGAACTGAACGCCCGGGATTTTCTGTTAGAAGAGGGTCAAAATAAGAAGATAGCCTTAGTGGGACATTTCCCTTTCATCGCCAAACTGCGCGGGGCGGCGGAGACCCTTTGGGTGCTAGAGAGGTATCCGGCGAAAGAGGAGTTGCCAGCCGAGGCAGCGGAGGAGGTTCTTCCCCAGGCGGATCTGGTAGCCATCACGGGAACCACTCTCATTAATCACACCCTGGATCATCTCCTATCCCTCTGCCGGCCGGATAGCCTGGTCATGCTCTTGGGTCCCACTACCCCCCTGTCGCCGGTCCTCTTCGACCATGGCGTCGATATCATCTGCGGCACAAAGGTCATAGATACGAAGTCCGTCTTGCGCTGCATCAGCCAAGGGGCTACCTTTCAGCAGGTAAAAGAGGTGAGGCTCCTCACCTTGGTCAAAGATAAAGGGCGGGTGGGGAGGCCATAGCCCGTGATAATTATCGAAGGAGCGAGGCCTCAGCAAGGAGATCAAAAGATAGGGTCAATAAGGAACCGAAAAGGGGGATTATGCCTCTAGGAGCCCATATGTCCATCTCCGGGGGGGTGGATAAGGCGATCGACCGAGGCCAGGAGGTCGGCTGTGAGACGATCCAGATCTTCACCCGAACCCCTCGCCAATGGAAGATGAGGGAGTTCAGCCAGGAAGAGGTTGAGGATTTTAAGCGCAAGAGGGAAGAGGCGGGGATAAACCCCATCTTCGCCCACGATACCTATCTGATCAACCTGGGCTCTCCAGATGAAGAACTGTGGAAGAGGTCGATTGCGGTCCTCAAGGATGAATTGGCCCGCTGTGACGCCCTGGGCCTCCCCTTCCTGGTGGTGCATCCCGGTTCCCATGTCAGCCAGGGGGAGGAGGCAGGGCTGGCCCGCATCGCCGAGGCCCTCTCCCTAGTCCTGGGCAAGAAGCCAGGATATAGAGCCCAGATCTTGCTGGAGATCACCGCTGGCCAGGGCGATACGCTAGGCTACTCCTTCCAGCAACTGGCCCGACTTATCGAGTTGACAGAGAGCGGTGAAAGGCTGGGGATATGCTTTGATACTTGCCACGCCTTCGTCGCCGGATACGAGATCCGCACACCTGAAGGGTATGATACGACTTTCCATGAGTTGAACGAACTAATCGGTCTGGAGAAGCTCAAGGTCTTTCACCTCAACGATGCCAAAGGGGATCTGGGAAGCCGCCTGGATCGACACCAACATATCGGTAAAGGGTATCTAGGACTGGAACCGTTTCGTATGCTCCTCAACGACGAGCGGTTCCGAGGGTTGCCCATGGTCCTTGAGACCCCCAAGGGGCCCAAGATGGAAGAAGATATGGAGAACCTGAGAGTGCTTCGGAGCCTGAGGGGATGATTTTTCATCTAACTCCCGTTGTGGGGGTTGTTCGCTTAAAAGGAGGAGCCTAGTTCATGTCTACCTACGAGTTTGAAGGCCGAGTGCCCAAGATAGGACGAGAGGTCTATATCCACCCTTCAGCCGATGTCATCGGGCTCGTCACCTTGGGCGATGGTTGTTTCGTGGGTCCCGGAGCCCGGATCCGTGGCGACTATGGGGAGATCATCATCGGGCGGGGGATGAGCATCAAGGATAACTGTGTAGTCCACGCTCGACCTGGGGACATCACCCCTATCGGCCACCACGTGACCATCGCCACGGCTGCGTCATCCACAACGCCACTATCCACGACTGGGCGGTGATCGGCATGGGTTCCGTGGTGAGCGATTGGGCTGTGGTCGGGGAATGGAGCGTGGTGGGCGAAGGGGGCGTGGTTAAGCAACGCCAGGAGATCCCCGCTGGTCAGATCGGGGTTGGCGTTCCCGCCAAGATCATCGGCTCCGTCAACGAGGAGTACAAAAGGGGTTGGACGGAGTTCAAAGAGACGTACATAGATCTAGCCAAAAGGTATCCCCGGGGGTTGAAAAGGGTAGGATGAGAAATATGGAATGGAAGATAAGGCCCATCGGCCTCATCCGCTCCCCTTATACTGATGAGGAAGAAACGCCCATCCAGAGCGCCTTTTCAGAGGGGAGGGGAGAGATCGAGGTTTTTCCAGAGTACGAAGCAGGGCTGAAGGATATCGATGGCTTTTCCCATCTCATCCTTCTATATTATTTCCACCAGGTAAAGGGGTATTCCCTATCGGTGAAGCCCTTTCTGGACGATACGCCTAGAGGTCTTTTCGCCACCCGTTACCCGGCGCGCCCCAACCCCATCGGCCTATCGGTGGTCAGGCTCTTGGAACGGAGAGGAAACATTTTACAGATCGGTGAGGTCGATGTGTTGGACGGGACTCCCCTTCTAGATATCAAGCCCTACGTCCCCCACTTTGATGAGAGAAAAGGGGCCACCGTAGGTTGGCTGCAAGATAGACTTTAGACTATAGTTCGCCCTCGAAAGCCTGGGGAGCCGGCTTAACTCTATATGATATAATTATAAGAGGGACAATGCACGAACTAGGTATCACAGAGAACCTTCTATCCCTGGCTCTAGAGCAGGCGACCCAGGCACAAGCCCAGCGGATTACAAAGATCGAGGTACTCATCGGCCAGGACTCCGACACAAGCGAAGAGTCGATAAGGTTTTACTTCGACCTTCTCGCTCCGGGTACCATCGCCGAGGGAGCCACCCTTTCCTTCGAGAGGGTGGCTACGCGATTTCGTTGTCCCCACTGCCAAAGGCTCCTCTCTCCCAAGGAGGCCAGCGGGGGGTGCTCAAATTGCGGAGAACGCCATCTAGAACTGGCCGCAGGGAAGGAACTCTACCTGAAAAGTATCGATGTGGAGTAATTGATGGCTTCTAAGAGGATCGAGATAACCGGCGTGGTACAGGGGGTCGGTTTTCGGCCCTTTGTCTATCAGTTGGCCCAGGAACACCACCTCGTGGGCTGGGTATGTAACACCTCAGCGGGCGTAGAGATAGAAGTGGAAGGGAAGGAAGAGGCTTTGGAGCGGTTTCTCCTCGATCTGCGAGCCAAGACCCCACCTCTAGCCCGCATCGAATCCCTCTCCGCCGCTGAGGTCGAGCCCAGCGGCTATGACCGGTTCGCGATCCGTTCGAGCCGGGCGCAAGAGGGGAGCTACCTGCTCATCTCCCCAGACATCGCCACTTGCCAGGATTGTAAGCGGGAACTCCTCGATCCCAGCGATCGTCGCTACCGATACCCCTTCACCAACTGCACCAACTGTGGCCCTCGTTTCACCATCATCGAGGATATCCCCTACGACCGACCGAAGACCACCATGCGGGCCTTCACCATGTGCCCCAAATGCCAGGCGGAGTATGAGGACCCCAGCGACCGCCGCTTCCATGCCCAACCCAACGCCTGTCCGGTCTGCGGTCCCAGCCTCACCTTGACCGATGCCCAAGGCCGAAAGGTCCCTGGC
>JAUVHF010000072.1 GCA_030593425.1 Anaerolineales bacterium | reverse complement strand
GGGAGAAGTTGACTACTACTAGATCGAAGGAGGAGCTGGACACGGCGGTGGAGAAGATAAAGGAGGGCATCGCTCGGATTGAAGGGACGGAGCGGTTCAAGCCTCGGGTGAACCCCTTCTGCTCCTGGTGTGACTATCTCGTGATCTGCCCGGCCCGGAAGGAGGCGGAGTTAGTGGCCGCGGGTGAGGTGGAGGATTTGCCGTTTTGACGGTTTGTTTTTTGACATAAGCAGAGTCTGGCTTTAAGATGAAGGCGGGGGCGGATAGCTCAGTGGGGAGAGCGCTTCCCTTACAAGGAAGAGGTCACAGGTTCGAGCCCTGTTCCGCCCATTTTTGTAGCGTCGCAGATTACCGCGACGCTACGACAACTGGCAGGGCTTTTGGGCTCGGCCAAGACGAGATCATATGAGGGCGAAGACAAGTTGGCGGAGATAGCCTCGGAGAACGATCTGGTTCTCCTATTGGGGAAGGATAGGAAGCGGTTCATCGTCCGCCTTAAGAGGGGGGAAGAGTTCCATTCTCATCGAGGGCGGATCTTGCACGATGACCTCATCGGCCAGCCCTGGGGAGTGGAGGTCGCCTCTCATCTGCGATACCCGTTTTGGGTGCTGGAACCCTCTATCCATGACCTGATCATGGATGCCAGGCGACGCACTCAGATCGTTTACCCCAAGGAATCGGGCTATATCCTCCTCAAGATGAACATACGCTCCGGCTCCCGAGTGATAGAGGCGGGCACCGGCAGCGGCGCTCTCACCATCACCTTGGCCCAGGCGGTGGCCCCGGAGGGGCGGGTCTACTCCTACGAGGAACGGGAGGATATGCTCGCCTTGGCAGAACGGAACTTGACTCGAGTGGGGCTTCTGGATTACGCGGAACTGAAACAGCGGGACATCGCTGAGGGCTTCGACGAGCGCGGTGTGGATGCCCTATTCCTCGATGTGAGGAGCCCTCATCATTATCTCCTCCAAGCTCGGGAGGCCCTCAAATCTGGAGGTTTCTTCGGAGCGGTGGTGCCCACCGCTAATCAGGTCTCAAACCTCTTGAGAGGGCTCGAGGAGGATGGCTTTGTGGATATCGAGGTCTGTGAGATACTGCTCCGACCTTATAAGACCGTGCCCGCCCGTCTCCGCCCTGTGGACAGGATGGTGGCCCATACGGGGTATCTCATCTTCGCTCGTCCAGTGGCATTGGTTGAGCCCTAGCAACCATATCCACTCTTTGAGAGAGGAACATGTTCAAAGCCAGAGGGCCAGGCAACTTCTAAACGAGGGCAGATTCGCCGAGGCAGCGGGGGCTTTCGACAGGCTGGCCGAAGGCACCGAATGGAGGGGAGCAGCGGTGACCATTCCACAACTTTTCCTAGCCGCGTTTTTTGCCATGACCATCGTTTGGTGGTGCGGAGCGCTGGCCCTAGAAGATGCGACCAAGCGACAAGCCGGCCTTGGTATGTTCCTCATATTCCTTTCCCTGCTCATTTTCCACGACTCGTATGGCAACAGACTACTTCCTCTGCCCAATCAGGGCGCCCAAGTGATGGGATACACCGAGAGCCTACTGTGCCTCGCCCTTGGTATACGTACGGTTGCTAGAAATCTGTGGAAATCCAAATAGTCCTGATCACCGATGACACGTTCTGGCGCGCCTGGCAAGACGACTTGGCGGAGCCAGGTGGACTCATGCGCCTTTGCGGTTTGAGGGTGATGTTGAGGAAAGCCATATCCCAAGGGGTGGAAGAGGAAGTCAACCGTCATCACTATCTGCCTCGGGGCTGGTAGAGGTCTTTATGGAAGAGCCAAAATATCGCATCTTAGTCCCTTTAGGAGAGACCGGTGGGCTGGCGCTCCCGAGGATGGCTATGGCTCTGGCCCATCAGAGGGGTGGCGAGGTTCTCCCTTTGCAAGTGATCTCTTCTCAGGGTGAAGAGAGGGATCTCTTTTTCCGTCAAGCCCTAGAGATGGGGAAGACGATAGGGGTGTCCGTTCGGCCCATAACCAGGGTGGCCCGTAGCGTATCGCAAGCGATATTGGAGGTAGCCGCCGAGGAGGAGTGTGATCTGGTTTTTCTGGGTTGGCGGGGCTACACCGTCGCTCGAAGCGCAGCCTTGGGCCGGGTGCTGGACCCGGTGATCAGGAACCTCCGGTGTGATGTGGCCGTGGTGCGAGGGGAGGCGCTGCCTCAAGTGCGTACCCTTCTTCTTCCCACGGCCGGAGGTCCTCATGCTTCTGCAGCCGCCGCTTTGGCTCTGGCGCTGGCTAAGGAGTACGGGGCCACCATTACGGCCCTCTATATCTGCCGTCCGGGCGCTACGGCCGAGGATGAGGAGGAGGGAAGGGAGAAGATCGCCCAGACCTTTGCTGGCCTGGAGACCGACGACCTGGTGGAGAGCAAAGTGTTGATAGCCAGTGGCGTCGTCAGGGGCATCCTGGAGGAGGCGGAAAAACACGACGTAACGCTTTTGGGTGCCAGTGAGGAGAGTCTTTTGGATCAGTTCCTCTTCGGCCCCGTTCCGGAAAGGGTAGCCAGCCAGTCCTCAAAGATGGTGGTGATGGTGAGGCGCTATAGAGGGCTGGCTCGGTTCTGGTTATACCGCCTATGGCGCAGTCTCTACAACCTCTTTCCCACCTTGAGCGAGGAGGAGAGGCTAGCGGTCTACAGAACGCTGAGGCGAGGGGCTCGGCCAGATGTAGACTATTTCGTGATGATCTCCTTAGCCAGCGTCATCGCCGCCCTGGGTCTGGTATTGAATAGCGCCGCGATTATCATCGGGGCTATGTTAGTGGCTCCCCTCATAACCCCTGTCTTAGCCATCTCTTTGGGGATCGTTCAGGGGGATGTTCGCCTCCTGCGCTACGCCTTGGAATCGACCATCAAGGGGATCATCTTGGCCATCTTCTTGGCGGCTTTGCTAGCGGCTATATCACCCCTGGTCGATTTGAACACCGAGATCTTGGCCCGCACCAGGCCGACATTGGTTGACCTAATTGTGGCTTTAGCCTCCGGGGCCGCGGGCGCCTACGCCATAGCCCGAAAAGATGTCTCCGAGGCGTTGCCGGGGGTAGCCGTCGCTGCTGCCTTGGTTCCCCCTTTGGGAGTGACGGGTATCGGAATAGCGATGCGGAATGCGCAGGTGACCGGCGGGGCGCTCCTCCTTTTCGCTACCAACCTTACAGCCATTAGTCTCATCGGCTCCTTGACCTTCTTGCTCCTTGGCTTCCGGCCAGCGGTTGAGGCTAGGGAACGGCGAATTCAACTGCGACGAGGGTTGGTGATCTCCTTGATTTTGCTCCTGATCATCTCCTTGCCTCTGGCTTATATGTTAGTGGGCACAGTGCGGTTGGGACGGGAGCGACAGGCTATCGCTCATGCCTTGACCGGGAAGATCGAGGAGATGGAGGGTATCTCTCTGGTAGACTTTCAGTTCGAGCGTCAAGGACCGGAGGTCTCGGTGACGGTTACCGTTTACGCTAGGGAGCAACTCTCCTCTGAGGCGGTGCAACTGTTGAGCAGCGCCATCTCTGAAGAGATAGGTCAGCCAGTTTCGGTGAGGGTGATCGCCATACCCATCACGGAGGTGGAATCGAGGAGCCCCTGAGGTTAGGGGTAGGGAATCTGCCTAAACCATTGAGGGACAAAAGAAGGGTGAATGAAAATCCACCCTTCTTTACGTTGGTAACCCGGATTGTCCTCCGTGGCTGCGCTAGGTAGCGATATCACTCGGTCGAGGCTAGTACCGTAGTTGGTGAAAAACTAAGCCTCTGTCTCTTTCTTCTTCAGTTCCTCCTCCCTCAAGTAACGGCGAAGGACCTTGCCCACCATGGTCTTGGGAAGTTCATCTCGGAACTCCACAGCGGTGGGTATCTTGAACTTGGCCAGTTTGTCCCGGCAGAAGTCGATGATCTCCTCCTCGGTGGCCGTCTCCCCAGGCTTGAGGACGATCCAGGCTTTCACCGTCTCGCCCCGGCGGGGGTCGGGGATGCCAGCCACGGCCCCCTCTTGCACTTTGGGGTGCTCAAAGAGGACCTCCTCCACATCCCGCGGATAGACATTGTAGCCTGAGCAGAGGATCATATCCTTCTTGCGGTCCACTATGTAGAAATAGCCATCTTCGTCCATCCTGGCGATGTCGCCGGTGAGGAGCCAACCCCCTTCGCGCATCACCAGGGCCGTCTCTTCGGGCATGTTCCAGTACTCCTCCATGACGATGGGGCCTCTGAGGGCTAGTTCTCCTATCTCTCCCACGGGGAGATCCTTGGTGCCGGTCTCCAGGTCCACGATCTTGGCCTCGATGTCGGGCAGGGGGAGACCGATGCTTCCAGGCACAACCCGGCCATGGACCGGGTTGCAGTGGCTGGCGGTGGGGGCCTCGCTCAACCCATACCCCTCCACTAACTTGCCCCCAGTGAGTTCCTCGAACCTCCTCTTCACCTCCAACGGCAGAGGCGCTGACCCGGAGATGCAAGCCTTGATGGATTTCACATCGTACTTCATGACGTCACGGTGGTTGCAGAGGGCCAGATACATGGTAGGCACGCCCATGTAGAGGGTGACTTTGTACTTATCGATGGCTTTGAGGACCTCGTCTAGGTCTCGGGGGTTGGGGATCATGATCATGGAGGCTCCTGTAGCCACGGCGCTGCACATAGTAGCCACCAAGCCATAGACATGGAAGAGCGGTATGGCCGCTAGGTGAATTTCCTTGCCCTCTTCCAAATCAGGCAGGAAAGCGCCGATCTCCAGGGCGTTGGCGACCAGGTTGCGGTGCAGCCCTATCGCTCCCTTGGGGACTCCGGTGGTGCCTCCCGTATATTGGAAGATGGCTCGGTCGTCGGGGCCGACCTCGACCTCCGGCCGCTGCTCTGGAGTGTACCGGGCTAAGAGATCCTGCAACCAAAGGTCACGCTCGTCCAGGGTGACACGATGTCCATCCTTTGCCTCTTTGAAGAGGGTGAATAGGATCTTGATCAGGGGGGAGAAATACTCCTTGATGTTGGAGACGATGACGTTCTTGAGTTTGGTCTGGGTGCGGATCGCCTTCACTACGGGATACATCATGCTCATGACGATGATCGTCTCCGCCCCACAATCGTTGAGTTGATGGGCCACTTCTCGGGGCGCGTAGAGAGGGTTGATGGCTACCGAGACGCCCCCGACTTTGAGGATGGCGTAGAAGCCTATCACATATTGAGGGCAATTGACGAAGTAGAGGGCCACTCGGTCGCCCTTTCTGACGCCTAAATCGTAGAGGGCCGCCGCCAGGCGATCGGTGAGTTCGTTCAGTTTCTTGTAGGTCAGTTTCCCGCCCTGGATCACCGTGGCTACATTGTCGGGATACTTCCGCGCCGACTCCTCTAGGAAGTAGTGGAGTGGTACCTCAGGGTAGTCGATGGTGTGGGGGACACCAGCGTCGTAATGCTTCAACCAGGGCTTCTCCATTTTCGCCTCCTTGCAAAGAATTGTGGGGAGGAAATGATTCCTCCGCACATTGACCTTTTCGCATTATAGATTATAACCACCGCCCCGTCAATAGGGTTGACATCGAGGATGTTCAAGGTTAGAATGGCCACCAGGGAGCGCATAGACTTGGAGGGAAGTATGGCAGGGCCTCACCCTTTTGTTCGTCTGGCCCAGGAGACGATCAGAAGGTATATCCAGGAGGGGCGGGTTGTCTCCCCTCCCGAGGAACTGACGCCGGAGATGCGGGAGCGGGCTGGGGCCTTCGTTTCCCTCAAGAAGAGGGGGCAACTTCGGGGCTGCATAGGCACCATCGAGCCCATGGAGGAGAACGTGGCCCAGGAGATTATTCGCAACGCCATAGCCGCAGCCAGCCGGGACCCCCGCTTCCCTCCCGTGGGGCCGGAGGAACTCGAGGAACTCGATATCTCCGTGGATGTCCTAACTACCCCGGAGCCGGTGGCGGGGATGGAGGGTTTGGATCCCAAGCGGTACGGCGTCATCGTGGAGAGCGGCTGGCGCCGCGGGCTTCTCCTACCCGATTTAGAGGGGGTCGATACGGCAGAGTACCAAGTGGAGATCTGCCGACGGAAGGCGGGCATCGGGCCCCGTGAGCCGGTGCAACTCTACCGCTTCGAGGTGATAAGATACAAGTGATCCCTGCTTTATGTCCCGAATCTGAGCCGGCGGCCTCGATTAGCCGCCGTTTTTTTCAAGATGAGCAGATGCAATTCCAATCTCTTCACCGCCGCAAAGTTGGCACCTTTTGGCAGTTCTTGGTCTGGTATTGGCACTCCTTTTGTGGTTTGATAGAAGCGCAAAGGGGCCGTTTTTGAGAGAGGAGCATCCAATAGCGGAGTAGGAATCTCTCAGGTATAGGGGTCCCGACGATAATGAGAGGGCGGATATAAGGAAGATGAGATTTGACAAGTACCTTCTGCTGAGTTGGAAAAGAGTTCTAGTAATAGCGGGTGCCTGGGTATTGTCGGTGTTGCTACATAAGGCGATTTACGTCTTCTTCTATGACTACTTGGCGACCGGAGTCGGCCTGATAGCCAACGCGGTATTCATTCTGGGCACGCTTGTGATCCCTCTCTATCTCGTAGTCTCCCTGGTGTACACCCTGATAAGGAAGATGGGATATGACAAGTTCTTTCTGCTGAGTTGGAGAACGGTTCTGATCATACCTGCTTGGATAGTATCAGTTTTGTTACATAATTTCATCTATGCCGCATTCTTTGACCGTTACAGCCGTACGGGAGGCGATGAAGCGGTATTCTTCATCCTTGCCATTCCTGTAATCCCTCTCTATTTCATAGTCTCCCTTTTGTACAGCGTGATGAGGCTGGTGAAGAGCAGGCTCAGTTGAAATAGTAAGTAGGGCAGGTAAAGCCTGTCCCCCGGCCTGGCAAGTACCGGGGCAGGCTGGCATCGTGAGGCCATGGGAAACCTGCGCTACAGAAGTTCGGACATAAAAGAGAGGCCTGCTTTTGCAGACTCATCACCCCCACAGGCTCAAACTTCCTCCAAAATCTGTCTTATTCGGCGCCGTACCTCGGAGGCCACCTGCTGTGTCTGTACTCTCGATTTCCTAAATCCTCTTCCTTTAACGAAAACTCTATGTAGACTTAACCGGGATACCCTTTACTTTAATCTTGCCCACCATCTGTGCTTGATTATTAGCAAACTGAACCACCTCGCCATTGAACAATTCCAAAACCTGATCTTCTTTTGCTCCCATCTCTTGGGCCAAAAAAGAGTAAGCTCTAATATGCCGAGGATCACCGCCAATGGGAATATAATATTTGGGCTTGACTAGGGCAAAAAGGAGGCGAATATCACCCGCTGATCCATGGCCCGAAACGTGGAGATTTTCTTGGATTTCATAATAATGGACCTTTGCCCCTTTCAGAGTTAGCTTGTCAACCACCAAGTCCATCGCTTCTCTAGAACCGGGAGGCGAGGGGTCAGCAGAAAAAATTACTACCGCTCCCTTCTCAAGCTTCGCATCGCGATAAGTACCCTGCGCCAAGCGAGTAAGAGCAGAGTTTGGCTGACCGTAGCTACCGGCAACCAGATAAGTAAGTTTGTCCTGGGAGAGATTCCTTGCCTTTTGAGGAGAAACAACGTTTCTTTGATTGAGCTTTAGATAACCCAAG
>JAUVHF010000204.1 GCA_030593425.1 Anaerolineales bacterium | reverse complement strand
CTATCTCTCGGAGGGTCTGTATGATCCGCCTTCTTTGATCTCGGTTGATCTCCATCACCGCCCTTAGGAGTTGGGGATGGCAGCCGTGGATGGAGGCCATATGCTCCAGGGCTTTCACATCCTTGGGGAAACAGGAGCCACCCCAGCCCAGGCCGGCATCTAGATAGTCCGGGCCGATCCTCTTGTCATACCCCATCCCTATGGCCACCTCTTTCACATCGGCTCCCAGTTTCTCGCAGATGGAGGCGATCTCGTTGATGAAGGAGATGCGGTTGGCCAGATAGGCGTTGGAGGCGTACTTGATCATCTCCGCGGTGCGCAAGTCGGTGATCATGATGGGAGCCCTCAGAGATAGATAGAGTTGGGCTACCTGTTCAGCGGCCTCACGGTTTGTGGAGCCCAGGACGATCCGGTCAGGGTTGAGGAAATCGCCGATGGCTGCCCCTTCCCGCAGGAACTCGGGGTTGGAAACGACGGCGAATTCGAGCTCTGGATCGGCATACTCCTCCACGATCTCGGCCACCCAGTCGCCAGTGCCGATGGGCACGGTGCTCTTGTTGACGATGATGAGGGAGTGGTCCATGACCTTGCCGATCCCCTCTGCAGCCATACGGATATATTTAAGATCCGCCTCTCCCTCAGCACCGGAAGGGGTATCCACAGCGATGAATACGAACTCGGCCTCTTTCATCCCCTCGGGATAAGAGGTGGTGAAACGGAGGCGCCCGCTTTGGGCGTTACGCCGTACCATCTCCTCTAGGCCGGGCTCGTAAAAGGGCATGGTGCCCGCTTTGAGTTTGGCGATCTTCTCCTCGTCGATGTCGACGCAGATGACCTGGTTGCCCAGGTCAGCGAAGCAGGTTCCGGTGACCAACCCTACATATCCAGCGCCGATAACACATATCTTTCTCATGGGAACACCTCAATGGAAATAAGATAGGCAAAGGGTATCATATCACAGGGTTTCCCCCTTTTCAACCCTATCTACGCTCTGGGCGGCCCTCTGGCCCAAGCGAACGCTGTAGTTCATCCCCCTGTCCTGAGGGTAGATCTGGCTGGTATTGGCTAGGTAGAGCCCTTCGACGGGCGTCCAGAGAGGGGGGACCCTTTCCGAGTAGTCACAGGTTATGATCGGCTGGGCGGCGTCGGCCCGGAAGAGCCAGAGTGCCTCTATCCAGCCTTCATCGAAGGCCGGGTTTATCTTCTTAAGGAAGGGGAGATAGGCGGTCAACAACTCTTCGGGAGGGAGATGATAGTTGGGGTCATGGCGGGAAAGGTAGTTGGAGAGGTAAACGATGTGTTTGCCGTTGTAGACCTCAGGGGGGATGAAGTTGGTCTGCTCTATGGCTCCCACAAAGGGGAGGCCGGTATCGCTTATGTTCAACCAGTATATGCGGGAGAGGGGCTCTTTCGACAAGAGAACCAGGCAGACGGCCCCTAGATACTCTACTTGACGCAGCCGGGCCTCGTACGCTTCAGGCAAGTCCGGGGCTATCTCCAGAAACACGAAAGAAGGGACCGTGGCTATGACCAGGGGGAAGCGATGCTCAACCGGAACCTCTCCCTCGGCGCTCTCTATCTCCAATCCTGTGACCTTGTTCCCTTCGATGATTACTCTCTTGACCGGGCTGCCTTGACATATCTCTCCGCCCAGTTCGCCGATCCGTTTCGCCAGCCTATCGATGAGGCCTTGAAAACTCCCCTCCATATAGCCCAGGAGTTCCCTTTGCATCCCCGGGCCCCGGGAGGAGACCCGGTGTTTGAATTTGCTCCACAGCCAAGCCATGCTTATCTCATCTGCGTGCTGGCCAAACTTACCTCGCAAGAGGGGGCGAAAGATCACTTCATACGGTTGCTGCCCGACGTTTCGCCTCACCCATTCCAGGGCGGTTACATTTTCCAGGTTCCGCCAATTGGCGAACCGTTGCAGGTACAAGGTAACTATCCCCGTCCGTAACCGTTGGAAGAGGCCCAGGGGGCGGAAGCGGAGAAGATCGAGGGGGGTAACGAAGTCGTAGATCTCCCCTCCGTAATAGATGCCCACCCTGGAGGGGAGCCACCGCATCTCCTCAGCCAGACCCAGTTCCTCGATGAGGGCTATCATCTCCCTATCGCCGGTGAAGATGTGGTGGTAGAACTTCTCCAGGCGCGTCCCTTCTACGGGGAAGGTGGCCGCTTGGCCCCCCAGATCCGGTTCGCTCTCGAAAAGGGAGACCTCATGTCCCCTCTTCGCTAGTTCGTAAGCCGCGGTCAGGCCGGTGATGCCTCCGCCGATGATGCCGATCTTCATCACTCGTCCCCTCCCAAGGGAACCTCAACCCTTCTCTCCATTGGTCTTTGACGTAAGGTTTCGATCTCCCGCCAGGTGAGACTCTCTCGCCACATAAAAAAGAACCCCAGGGCGGTGACGGGGAACCAGAGGGCGGCGTGTAAGACGAGGATGAAACCGGTAGCCACTTTTTGCGCCACTCCGAAGAGGCGCAGACTCCAGATGCCTGTCAACTCGAAGGTGCCCAGGTACCCCGGCGAGGAGGGGATGGTGGTGGCCAAATTGACTATGGCCGTGGTGAAAACCAAGACGTAGAAAGGCCTCTGGAAAGGGAACCCTTGCATGACGAACCAGTATTTGGCTGACTCCACCAGCCAGAGGACCACGGAGATCACCAGCACGAGAAGGATCTCCTGCCCACGGCGTAAGACCTCCAGCCCCTCGATAAATCTGTCTAGCAAACCCCGCACCGGCTCCTGAAAGCGATGCGGGATTAGATGGCTGATGAACCATTCGTATGTTCGCTTGGCCCTCTCTGGAGAGGAGGCGATGAGCAAGAAGACGAAAAGGGCCCCAAAGAAGAGGTGGCTGGCGAAGGGGATGACTTGGCGAAGCGTCTCGTTGGCCGGGACCAGGGGCAGGATAGCGAAGACGAAGATGAGCATGGTGATACCATCGAAGATCCGCTCCACGATGATGGTGGCTAGGCTGGCCGTGGCGCTAACGGCCTCATTCCTTTTGAGGACATAGGCCCGGATCAACTCCCCGGCACGCAGGGGGAAGATGTTGTTCCCCATATACCCTATCACCACCACC
>JAUVHF010000083.1 GCA_030593425.1 Anaerolineales bacterium | reverse complement strand
GTCTCCTTGGGGCAGGGAGTGCGGACGCTCGTGGCCGCTTCTCGAGATCTTATGAGGTGGCAGGCTCAGCAGAGGCGAGCCGTACGAGTCCAACTAGGAGTGATTGTTCTTCTGCTCATCTGGCTGTGCGGGGTCAGCGCTCCCACGGCGGTGATCTCCTCGATGACCAACGGGGAAGGTATGGCGGCCCTTCTGGCCGCACCTACGCCCACCTTTACCCCTTCTCCGGTGCCCACGGATACGCCCACCCCACCGCCGCCCACACCTACATCTACCGCTACCCTTATCCCCCCGCCCACCGATACACCGACCCCACCGCCACCTACCCCGACTGAAGTACCCACTGATACCCCGACACCAGAACCCACGGCCACCCCCGTCACGGGCGCCATGGCCGCCACGTTTACCCCTACGCCCATCCCACCCACGCCTACGCCGTCGCCGGTTCCGGTTACAGAGGCGATTTACGATATGCACAATAACCCTCAAGACATGAACTGGGTAACCCAGACCTATGGTAGTTGGATAGAGAAGGCAACCCCAGGGGCTGATGGTTCGATATTTCGTGTTGTGGAGTTGAAGGAGATCGAAGGGCCCGTGACTATCAAGGTGTGGGTTAGGGATGGGTCGGGTAACCCTTTGCCGGGGGTGAGCGTACGGTGTTCTTGGCCCGGGGGGGAGGAGATCAAGTCCACGGAAGAGGATGGGTCGGTTTCCCTATGCGCCATGGGAGATTATATCATCCCTTGGGGCTCCGGTGGGGGCCGTTCAATGGAACTCCTTGGTGAAGCGCCATCCGACATCGCCCGGTCCCTGGGAATGCTAGGAGGTACCAACCACAGACATCTAGATGTGGTCTTTCAATTGATGCCCTAAATTAGCCTCTTTAGGAAAGGAAGGAGATGATGAGCGACGAGATCACTTTAACCGTCATCAAGGCCGATGTGGGTGGCTATGTGGGCCACTCATCTATGCATCCGGCCCTCATGGAAGAGGCGGAGGAGCGGTTGGAGAGCGCCAAGAGAGGCGGGCTCCTGGTCGATTTCCACGTTACCCGGGTGGGGGATGACCTGGAACTGATCATGACCCACCGCGAGGGCATAGACAACGAGGAGGTCCATCGGCTGGCTTGGGAGACCTTCGAGGAGTGCACCGCAGTAGCCAAGGACCTCAAACTGTACGGCGCGGGCCAAGACCTCCTTTCTGATGCCTTCTCGGGCACGGTAAAAGGGTTGGGGCCCGGGGTGGCGGAGATGGAGTTCGAGGAACGGAAGGCGGAGACGGTGCTGATCTTCATGGCCGACAAGACCTCCGCCGGGGCTTGGAACATGCCCCTGAGCAAGATGTTCACCGACCCTTACAACACAGCGGGGTTGATCATCTCCCCCGATATGCACCAGGGGTTCAGGTTCGAGGTCCACGATGTCCTGGAGAACAAGAGGGTATTCTTCGATTGTCCCGAGGAACTCTACGACCTCTACGTCTTCATAGGGGCTCCCAGTCGATATAGCGTGAAAGCGGTCTATCACAAGGAAACAGGCGAGATCGGTGCTGTCTCCTCCACCACACGGTTGAGCCTCATCGCGGGGAGGTACGTGGGCAAAGATGACCCGGTCTGCATCGTGCGCTGCCAGAGTCAATTCCCGGCCGTGGGCGAGGTTCTAGAGCCTTTCTGCCTGCCCTACATTGTCGAGGGGTGGATGCGCGGCTCCCATCACGGGCCTCTCATGCCCGTGGCTCTCCGAGAGAGCAACCCCTCTCGTTTCGATGGGCCACCGCGGGTGGTAGCCCTGGGCTTCCAGTTGGCCAACGGGCTTCTCGTCGGCCCTCGGGATATGTTCGATGACCCCAGTTTCGACGAGGCGCGTCGCCTCTGCAACATCATCGCCGACTACCTGAGACGCCACGGCCCCTTCGAACCCCATCGCCTCCCCTTGGAGGAGATGGAGTACACCACCATGCCCCAGGTGATGAAAAGGTTGGCCGGGCGGTTCGAGCCTCTGGAAGACTAGAGGCACGGGAATAAGGTCGATATCATAGGGGACGGGGTTGGCCTCGTCCCCTACTTGCAAAAGCATGCATAAATTCGGCAGGCTAGCGGTGACCCTGATTGGGCTATCCTTGCTCCTTTTGGGGTTGGGCTTTTTGGGGGCCTATCTCATCTTGCCCTTCCTCTACAGGGGCGTGGATCTCTTGGAGGTGAGCCTAGCCTTGGCATCCATGGCGGCGTTGCCGCTCGGTTTCGGCTTGGCCCTGACCTACCAGGGGCTCGGAGCCCTCCTGGGCCGCCCCTCGAGGAGGTTTGTGCCCCCTCCCGCTCGGCTTATGGCTTTGGGCTTCCTTCTGGCCTTGGCGAGCGGGGAGATCGTTTTGCTCTTTGCTTCCCCTCGTGTGGCTTCCCTTCTTTTTCCTCCCCTTCACATATTAGCCTCCGCTTTGCCAGCCGGGGCTGTGGTGGCCTTCGTTGGCCGGCGAGTGACCTCTGACTCCACCTGGCGAGCCATCACTTTGCAGGCCTCCCACGGAGCGATCCTCTCGCCCCTCTTGGCCTTCGGCCTGGAACTCCTCACCCTTCTTTTCCTCATAGGGGCTGTTCTCTTCTTCTTCAGGCCGGATAGGGGAGCGGGGCTTGACTGGTTGGGGGATCCGGTTAACCTCTCTCGCCTGATCCTCTCTCCTCCGGTTCTCATGGCCGGGGGAGTGATCTTTATCATCGTCGCGCCCCTTCTGGAGGAGTTCGTCAAATCTTTGGGGGTTCCCCTTTTAGGGTTCCAGAGGAGAGGCGACGCCTTCCTATGGGGAGTGACTTGCGGGGCTGGGTTTTCGGCTCTGGAGGGGCTCTTCAACGGAGGGGTGGTTCTGGAGGGGTGGGGGCTAGTGATGCTCTTCCGCTGGGGGGCCACCCTGATGCATGCTCTGGCTAGCGGGCTCATGGGGCTGGGGTGGTACGGCTTCCTTGCTCGGGGGCGACCTTGGCAGTTGCTGGGAGCCTACGGAGCCAGCGTGGGGGTTCATGCCCTCTGGAACGGCGCAGCCATGGCTCTCATCGCCCTCTCTTCCTTAGCCCTGATTAGCCTGGAGGACCCCCTGGCTCTGGTGGGAGTGGGGATGGGCGCTCTGGTAACTCTTCTCTTCATGCTGGTTCTCACTGTGGCCATGAGTTGGGGCTTATTCTATCTGGCGAGGAGATGGCAAGAGTGAAGGTACACCGGCGGCCCAATGTAATACCCTTGAGTTTGGCTGCCTTCTTCAACGACACCGGTTCCGATATGCTCTTTGCTTTCTACCCCCTCTTTCTGGTGATGATTCTGGGGGTTACAGATATGAAGGTACTGGGTTTCATAGAGAGCCTGGCTCTCCTCGCAGGGCTGCTACTCCGGCCTCTGGCGGGGCGAATAGCGGACCTCAGGGGGAGGATAGGCTTCATCTGGGGCGGGTATATCTGTCTTGCTCTCTCCAGGGTGGGACAGGGGTTGGCTCGCTCTTGGCAACATCTTATACCCCCCAAGATGCTCTATGAGATAGGTCGGGGGGTGCGCAACCCGCCCCGGGAGGCGCTTCTGGCCGAATCGGTCCCTCAGGAGGAGAGAGGTATAGCCTTCGGCATCCTCAAATCGATGGACACCGCGGGAGCGATCCTGGGGCCGCTCTTGGGTCTAGGGATTTTCGCTTTGCTCCGAGGTTATCTCCCCCTGGGAAGCGTCTATCGAGCCATCTTCTTCTTTGCTGCTTTGCCTACCCTGGTGAGCATCTGGCTCACCTCCACACGATTGCGAGAGACTGGGCCAGTCGAGGCAGAAGGGTGGGAGAGAGGAGAGGTCTCATTAGTGAGCGATGCCTTCCGGAGTCGGGCCCTCTTTCTTTTCACGGTCGTCAGTTGCCTCTTTTCCCTCTGGGCGGTGACGGAGAACTTCATGCTGGTGAGCGGAGCCCGGGTCTTGGGGGTGAAGGCTGGCCAGATTGAAGCGGTAGTGCTCCTCTACTGGTTCATCAATGTCACCTTTGCGCCTACGGCGCTGGTGGCTGGCGGTCTCTCAGACCGCTTGGGGCGCAAGCCTTTCATCGCCTTGGGTTTCCTGGTGCTGGGGGCCCTCACGGCGCTCTTCGCTTGGGCTCGAACTTTTTGGCAAGTGGGGCTCCTCTTCGCCGCCCATGGTGTCTATCAAGGGTTGCTTTCGCCTTCCCAGACGGCTTTGGTGGCCGACTTGGCGCCCCCCGCTCATCGAGCCCAGGCCCTGGGGAGATATTCGATGTGGGTGGGTCTCTTCGCCATCCCGGCTCCCTTCATCTTCGGATGGCTGTGGGATTCCTGGGGACGCTCCTTCGCTTTCCTAGTCAGCGGGGCCTTCGTGGTCGTAAGCGCTATATTGATACTCTTTCTGGTGCATCCGGAGAGAAGTGCGCAGTCTAGTTAGATGTTCTGGATCATCATAGGTGCAGTGATAGTCTTCAGTTGTGCCGCCCTTATTATGGCCTTCTGGGGGGCCAACCAACTCATCTACCCTCCGGAGCCAGACCCAGAGGGTAGTCCCAGCGATTACGGTCTCCCTTACCTGGAAGTCATCTTTCCCAGTCGGGACGGCCTCCGTCTCCATGGCTGGTTCATCCCCTCTGAACGGTCGCCCCTTCCGCCCCTCGCCGATGATGACTGGTCTGGGGATAGCAAAGGTACCGTCATCTTTTGCCACGGCCGCTTCGGGAGCAAGGACCCGGACTTAAAGTACGCGCCCTTCTTTCGAGAGGCGGGCTACAACACCTTCCTTTTCGATTTCCGGGGCCATGGCCGCAGCGAGGGGGAGTATAGTTCCTTCGGTTACTATGAGCGGCTGGATCTTCTAGGAGCCATCGACCTTCTCCAGTCAAAAGGGATCTCCCGCTTCGGAGTGCTCGGTTTCTCTTTGGGGGGAGTGGTAGGGATAGCCACGGCGGCGCAGAGTAGACCTATCGTGGCCGTGATCTCCGATGGCGGCTTCGCCCAATCCAGAAGAGTGGTGGAGGCTGGGAGCAGAAAAAAGGGCCTTCCCACGCTTCTAGCAGCCTTGATCGTTCCTCTCATGCTTTGGATAGCCGGTCGGCGGCTGGGGTGCGACCTCTCAGAGGCTGACTCTCTACGCTGGGTGGATAAGATCACCCCCCGAGCCCTCCTTCTCATCCACGGGGCAGAGGATCCCTATGTCTCCGTAGAGGATGTTCGTCGTCTCTATGACGCGGCCGGCGAGCCCAAAGAACTCTGGATAGTGTCTGAGGCCGGGCATCGCCAGGTGGATGAGGTTCGACCAGCGGAGTATCGTCGGAGGGTCTTGGGCTTCTTCGACCGCTATCTAGCCTCTGAGGGAACATCATGAGCGGTTAGGTTATTGCTCTTCGAAGAGAACGATATCGGTTGCCTGTCGATTCATGGTTTTACCAACACTCCCCATGAGATGCGGGGATGGGCAACTATTTGGCCCAGGGGTGTTGACGGTGCTGGGGGGTCCTTCTGGCGGGGTAGGGAAAGAGCCCTCAAGATCTCGCTAGGACGACCTGGCACGACTGGGTAGCCTCTGCGGAGGGGGCGGTCTGGGCCCGGGCCTATGAGTTCATAATCCGACATACGTAGAGAGAGGGGTCATGATGCGAAGACCGCGGGCTATCCATTATCTCACCATCAACATCTATTGGTTTGCTCTCTCTTACTTAGCCAGTAGCATGGGGGTCCTGATTCAACCGGTGTTGGTAGCCGCTTTGGTGCCAGAGGCGGTCAAGGGAACCGCCTTGGGGGTGATGAACGCCTTGGGTTTGGTAGTGGCCATCGTTATCCAGCCCATGATGGGCGCCATCAGCGACCGCTCCACCGCCCGCTGGGGCCGTCGCCGTCCCTACATACTCTTGGGCACCTCCCTCGACTTGGTCTTTCTGACCCTGATCGGGCTGGCAGGCAACTACTGGCTTCTCTTCGCCGGGGTGCTCCTCTTACAGTTCGCCTCGAACACCGCCCATGGCCCGTTACAAGGGCTTATCCCCGATCTGGTCCCTGAGAGGCGGCGGGGGAGAGCGGTAGGGGTGAAGCAACTCTTGGAGATACTGGGGATGATAGCGGGCTACCTAGTCAGCGGGTATTTCTTGGCCCAGGGTGAGACTTGGCTAGCCCTGGGGGGCATCATGGCTCTTCTAGCCTTGGCTGCGCTCTTCACCGTTTCTCTTGTGCGCGAGGAGCCTTCTAAGGAAGTGCCCACCGAGCCTTTGCTGGGCCACCTATTACGCATCTTCAACATAGATATAAGAAGGCATCCCGATTTCGTCTGGTGGGTCGTTTCCCGCCTCTTTATCCTCTTAGGGATGAACTTGGTGCGGAACTACGCTGTCTATTACCTTGGATATCTTCGAGGCCTATCCGAGGCTGAGGCGGCGGGTTCGGCGAGCGTCTTGATGGGGGTGATAGCGGTGGGGATCGCCATCGTCTCCTACCCAGCGGGTCGCCTTACCGACAGGGTGGGCCGCAAGCCGCTCAATATCTTGTCTGGGATGTTAGGCGTTTTTGGCTCCATCCTCTTCCTCTTTGCCAAGGGACAGACTCTTTTCCTGGTGGCGGGCCTGGAGGTGATAGATCTCTTAGCCTACGGGACGGTGATAGGACTCTCGGCGGGGATCTTTCTCTCTGCCAACTGGGTCTGGGCTATCGATCTAGTTCCCGAAGGTGAAGCGGGCCGCTATCTGGGGGTTTCTAATCTAGCCACCGCTGGGGCAGGGGTGGTGGCGGGGTTCGGTGGCGGCCCTCTGATAGATATCTTCAACGCCCTGAGACCAGGCCTGGGGTATACGGTCCTCTATCTGATAGCGGTCCTCACTTTTATCGTGGGCACGGCTCTCCTCGTTAAGGTGCGGGAGACGAGAGAGGCCGCCTT
>JAUVHF010000214.1 GCA_030593425.1 Anaerolineales bacterium | reverse complement strand
TCCTGGGCGGGCTCCTCATCTTGACCCGCCCCGAGGGGATAATTCTCCTCTCCCTTGTAGCCTTGGACAGGGTGCGGCGACAGTTGAAGTCGCCTGCTCTCTGGGCGAAGAACTTAGCCTGGCTCCTCTTTGGTTTTGCCCTCCTCTTTGCCCCTTACTTAGCCTTCCATCTATTGGTGGCCGGCCACCCCTTACCCAACACTTTCTATGCCAAGCGCGCTGAGTACCTGGACTCCTTCGCCCCTTTCTGGCTGCGCTTGGTGCAACTTCCCAGGGCGACCTTGGTGGGAGCCCAGATACTCCTCTTGCCCGGCTTCATCTGGACGCTCTATCAAGGCGTAAAGGAGAGGAAGGAAACGCTCTTGCTCCTCGTCTGGTGGGCGGCCTTCTTCGCCATCTATACCCTCTACCTCCCCCTCCCCTATCAGCATGGCCGTTACCTTATGCCCACCATCCCCATGCTGATCACCCTGGGACTGGGAGGCACGGTGAACATTTTGCTTCATCGTCCTTGGCGTGTGGCAAAGGCTGTCTTGGCTATATCCACACCCCTTGTCCTGGTTCTTTTCTGGTTTCTGGGAGCCAGGCACTACGCCACCGATGTGATGTTCATCGAGAGGGAGTTGGTAGATGTAGCCCGCTGGCTGCGGGAGGAGACGCCTCCCCAAGCCATCGTCGCCACTCACGATATAGGGGCCGTCGGCTATTTCTCCCAGCGGACTCTAGTGGACATCGCCGGCCTGGCCAACCCGGAAGTGATCCCCTTCATTGACGACCAAGAGAGGCTTCTGGTTTACCTAGAGGAGAAGAACGTTGACTACTTCGTGACCTTCCCCTCCTGGTACCCCACCATCGTCGCCAGCCCCAACTTTCGACTCATCTATCGGACCGATTACCCCTGGACCGTGGCCGCCGCGTTCGAGAATAACGCCATCTACGAGACCCTATGGTAAGAGTGCAGAGAATGTTGATAAGGTGGGACAAACTCTTAGCAATCCAAGGATTCACCTCCCAAGGCGGCCAAAACCGCCCATCATACACTCTTTCCCACCTCGCCAATCACAGACGCACTTTTCACACCAGTAGTACGTCCTTGCATGGAGAGGGTATAGGTGTTATACTGAAAGGGTCAGCGCGTTCCCGGTAGGTAGGTTTAGGAGGTGGGAAGGTGGAGAAGATCAAAGTCATGATCGTCGACGATCACCCTTTCTTCCGGCAAGGGCTACGTCAGGTCCTAGAGAAAGAGGAAGATCTGGGGGTGGCGGCGGAGGCAGCCGATGGCTTGGAAGCGCTTCGAGTGGCCGAGGAGACCCAACCCGATGTGATCCTGATGGATATCAACCTCCCCTCTATGAACGGTTTGCAGGTCACTCGGGAGTTAAAAGGGACGATGCCGAAAACGGCGGTAATCATGCTGACCGCCTACCACGATGAGGAGCAGTTGATCCATACCATGAGGGCTGGAGCGGCCGCTTATTTCCCCAAGGAGGTCACCCCCCAGCGGCTGGTCTGGGCTATAAGAGAGGTGAGCCAAGGCCGATACGTGATCGGAGAGGAGAGCCTGACGGAGAGGCAACTCGCCGCCTGGCTGATGGAGCAACTGGAACGGTTGGCTGTGGTAGGTATCCCAGAGGAGGATCAATTCACTCCCCTCTCCCCCAGAGAGATGGAGATCCTGCAACACGCCGCCCGGGGAGAGAGCAACAAAGAGATCGCTCGCGCCTTGGGCATCAGCCAGCAGACGGTTAAGAACCACATCTCTTCCATCTTGCGCAAACTGCCGGCTCGGGACCGCACCGAGGCCGCGGTCTACGCCTTGCGCCATGGCTGGATCAGGCTTCAAGACACTAGGCGGGAAGAGGGATAGTCAGCCACACCATATGAGGGGGCATGGCATGGAGATACAGCGAGAGATGACGCCTCTCCAGCGGCTTCATAGCCTGGTGGAGGAGACGAAGACCGCCTACGATCAGATAGAGAGGGAACTACAAGAGCTCGCTCTACAACTGAAACAGAGCAGTAGCGAGGTAGAGAGGCTCGCCCAACGAAACGCCCAGATCGCTAGCCGAGTGCGCCAGATAGAGATCAACCTGGAGAGCTATCCCCGGGAGGATATCAAGGAAACCTACACCGCAGCCCAAGATTCCCAGATGAGGCTCTTCACCATGAGGAGCCAAATGGAAAGGCTGCAAAGCAAACGGGAGGCTCTCCAAGCCCAGGCTGAGCAACTTCGTCGCTTTTTGGAGGTGGCTCAGGATATAGAAGAACCCTCCCCCACTCCTTCCAGGGAAAGCACTATCGTGCGGGTGATCGAGGCCCAAGAGAACGAAAGGCGGAGGTTAGCCCGCCAGATGCACGACGGGCCGGCCCAATCCCTGACCAACCTCATCTTACAAGCCGAGATCTGTGAGCGGTTTTTCGACCTCGATCCCGAACAGGCGCGTGTGGAATTGGAGAACCTAAAGCAAGCGGTCAACGCTACCTTCCAGAACACCCGTCGCTTCATGTTCGGCCTCCGGCCCATGATGCTAGATGACCTGGGACTCGTTCCCACCCTGAGAAGGTGCATCCAAGATTTCCGAGAGAAGAGCGGGCTCTCCATAGATCTCCATATCATGGGTGAAGAGAGGCGGCTAGCACCCCATCTGGAGGTGACCATCTTCCGGGTGATCCAAGAACTTCTCAACAATGTGGACCAACATGCCCATGCCGCTCATGTGGATGTCACTCTAGACCTGGAGGGAGAAGTGATAGCGGTAAC
>JAUVHF010000015.1 GCA_030593425.1 Anaerolineales bacterium | reverse complement strand
GCCAGAAAGATGCCATCGGTGGCGAAATCCAAGGGTCGCAACTTGACATGGGCTTCTAGGAAGAAGCCATCAAGGTCCAAGGGCACCTTCAAGGTTGAGGCCAACTCTTTGACCCCCTCGGAAGGAAGGGTTGCTGTGCTGAGAACCACGAGATCGGGATGGAGAACTATCTCCTCTTCTAAAGCCTGTTCATAGCAGGTGACCTTAAAATCGCCGCCCTCATTTTGTAACCGGGGCTCCCTCTCATCATCATACCTCAGGAAGATGATCCCTTTGCTCCTAGCCTTCTCGTACTCTCGTTCCAGAAAGCCGTAGGTGCGTAGATCCTTATGGAGGATATAAACCTTAGTCGAAGGGTTCAACTCCTTTATCTGCAGGGCGTTCTCTACAGCCACGGCGCAGCAGATACGGCTACAGTACCCTATTTGCGCCATGGGGGGGACACACTGGATCATCACCACTTCCTTAGCCTGGGCCACCTTCCCCGGCTCCTGTACTATCAATTCCTCTAGTTCCCCCTGAGTTAACACCCTCTCCTCTTGGCCGTAGAGATACTCACTCCCTTGATAATCGCGACCCCCGGTGGCCACAATGATCGCTCCATGATCGATAAGGTCTATTTTCCCCCTCGTCTCCAGCCGGGAGGAGAAATTGCCGATAAACCCTGTGGTCTCCACCAACCTCGTCTCCTTATGGATGGTTATCAGGTCATGGTTCTCCACGCGAGAGACGAGATCTTGCAGGTAAGCCTGAGGGGCAGAGCCGTAGATGTCGTAGTGGACACGGCGGAGGTTCCCTCCCAGCCTCTCGTTCGACTCTACCAGATGCACCGGGAAACCCTGCTCTGCCAAGGAGAGGGCAGCGTTTAGCCCAGCCACTCCACCCCCGATCACCAGGGCCGACCGCTCTAGGGGTAACTCCGTCCAATGGAGGGGTTCCAGAGCCGCAGCCCGAGCCACCGACATGCACACTAACTCCTTCGCCTTCTCCGTGGCCCCCTCCCAGTCATGGGAGTGTACCCAGGAGCACTGGTTACGGATATTGGCCATCTGGAAAAGATAGGGGTTAAGCCCTGCTTGGCGGATAGTCTCCTGGAAGATAGGTTCATGGGTGCGGGGGGTACAAGCGGCCACGACCACTCGATTCAAGCGGTGCTCCTCTATCCTCTCTTTGATGATCTCCGCCGTATCCTGGGAGCAGGAGTAGAGGTTATCCTCCGCATGGACTACGTAAGGGAGGCTCTTAGCATAGGCTGTGACCTCAGATACATCGAGGAAGCCCGCTATATTGGAGCCACAATGACAGACGAAGACCCCGATGCGAGGCTCCTCCCCCTCCACCTTCCTCTCAGGAGGGTATATGGGCTCCCCGGTGAGCGTACCTCGAGCGGTGGAGAGGAGTTCCCCGGCCTTGGCCGCTGCCGCGCTGGCCTCCGTTACCGTTTCCGGAATATCCTTGGGCTCCACAAAGGGACCACAGGCGTAAACGCCCAGACGACTGGTAACCAGTGGGTCGAAGGTGGGGGTCAGGCAGAAGCCATACTCATCGAGGGCTAGACCTAATCTCTGCCCTAACTCTTTGCTCTTCTCCGAGATCTCCATCCCCACGGAAAGGGCAACTAGATCGTACCTCTCCTCCAAGAGGGTCCCGTCCTCGGCCTCGTATCTAACGATCAGATCCTTCGTTTTTGGCTCCTCCTTAAGAGCGGAGATACGACAACGGGTGTATTTCACCCCGTATCTCTCTTGGGCCCGATGGTAGTACTCCTCATACCCCTTGCTAAAAGCCCGCATATCCATCATGAAGATCTGGATTTCGGTGTCTGGCTCATGCTCCTTGGCCATGATCGCCTCTTTGGTAGCGTACATGCAGCAGACACTGGAGCAGTAGTCGTGGTTCTGGTCTCGCGAGCCGATGCATTGCAAGAAGGCTATCTTCTTCGGCCTCCTTCCGTCGGAGGGGCGCTGGATATGGCCACCTGTGGGCCCAGAGGCGGAGAGCATCCGCTCGAATTGGAGGCTGGTTACTACATTGGGGTAACGACCGAAGCCGAACTCGGCTGACTTTCGGGCATCGTAGGGCTCATAGCCTGGCGCCAGAATCACAGCTCCCACGTCGAGTAACAGTTCTAGGGGTTTCTGGTCAAAATCGATAGCCTTCGGCTGACAAGCCTCCACACAGGCTAGAGTGCATTTGCCCCGCTTAAGATAGAGGCAGGTCTCCGGATCAACGGTCGCCTTTAGGGGCACCGCTTGGGGGTAGGGGATATAGATGGCTCCCCGCTTCCCTAATCCTTCTTCGAACTCCGAAGGGATCACCGTCCTTCGGACACAAACGCGAGCGCACTCCCCACAGCCGGTGCACTTCTCCATATCCACATAGCGGGGATGGACGACCACTCTGGCCTTGAAGTTACCGGCCTGACCCTCCAAGTCCACGAGTTCCGCATTAGTCAGGATCTCGATATTCCGATGGCGACCACACTCCACCAGTTTAGGGGAGAGGATACACATGGAGCAGTCATTGGTGGGGAAGGTCTTATCCAGTTGCGCCATGTGGCCCCCGATGGCCGGCTTGGCCTCCACCAGATAAACCTTGAAGCGGGCCGCGGCCAAATCCAAGGCAGCCTGGATGCCACCGATGCCGCCACCCACCACCATGACGGCGCCTGTTCTATCTGCCACGCAACCACCGCCGACGGACTGACAGCCTCACCTGCTACTCCTCTGGAGCCTGCGGGATGAACCCCTCTTTCATCAGAAGTTGGGTCTCCTCCCGGGCTCGCTTTATGAGGGTCGAGGCTCGCTCATAGAGTTCCTCTTCGCTCAGTTTCAGCCGCGCCACCCCTTGCTCCTGGGCCTTCATAGCCACGGCCACCGCCTCTCGAGGGAAGACCTCCCAATCGTCCATGGTGGGGATAAGGTAATCCTCGCTGATCCCCCTATCCTCAGCGGTCTTGGCCAACTCGTAAGCCGCGGCGATACACATCTCATCGGTGATGGTCCGGGCCCTCACATCCAGGGTGCCCCGGAAGATGCCAGGGAAGCCCAAAGAGTTGTTCACCTGGTTAGGGAAGTCGGAGCGACCGGTAGCCACCACCTTGGCCCCCGCCTCCTTCGCCTCCCAGGGCCAGATCTCGGGGATGGGGTTGGCACAGACGAAGAGGATAGGATCACGCGCCATCTCGGCGACCCATTCCTTCTTGATGGTATCCGGCCCCGGCTTGGAGAGGGCGATGACCACATCGGCCCCCTTCATCGCCTTGGGGATCCCGCCCACGATATCTTCTTCATTAGTCTTGAGGCAGATCTCCCACTTCTCCTTGTGGCTCTCCTTCAGTTCTCTCCTCCCTTTATGAAGCGTCCCCTTGCTGTCGCACATGATGATCTTCTTGGGATCGACCCCCGCGGCCACTATCACCCTGGCTACAGCGATATTAGCGGCCCCAGCGCCGATCATGGCCACCTTCACCTGGTCGATCTTCTTGTCCACGAACTTCAGCCCGTTGATCAGCCCCGCCAGGGTAACCGCCGCTGTCCCTTGCTGATCGTCATGCCAGACCGGGATATCCATCTCCCGCCGCAGGGTGTCTAAGATGTGGAAACATTTGGGCTGGGCGATATCCTCCAGATTTATCCCCCCGAAGGAGGGCTGCAGCCATTTGACGGCGGTGATGATCTCCTCAGGCTCCTTCGTATCGAGACAGATAGGGATAGCATCCACCCCTCCCAAATACTTGAAGAGGAGCGCTTTCCCCTCCATCACCGGCAAGCCCGCCTCAGGACCTATGTCCCCCAGGCCTAGAACCCGTGTCCCATCGCTGACTACAGCCACGGTGTTCCATTTGTTGGTATACTCGTAGACCAACTCCTTATCCTGGGCGATAGCCCGGCAGGGCGCAGCCACGCCAGGGGTATACCAGATGGCGAAATCGTTAAAATCGCGTATCACACACTTGGAAACCATCTCGATCTTCCCCTTATAGTAGGGGTGTAACCGCATGGCATCCTGGGCCGGCTTCTTCGCTCTAGCCAAAAGTTCCTCTTTATTTGGCATTTCTACACCCTCAGATAGGAATCGGCGTAGATCACCTTGTTCTCTAGGATCTGCACCGTCTTATAGATAGCCACCTGCTCTGGATCACTCATATCCACATCATCGGGGCTCAGTTCTCCCATGGAGGCCACGGCGTCGTAGAGGCGCAGAAGCAGCCGCCCCACTGGGGTCGAATCATCCCTCTCCTCCACGAGGCGTATGAACTCCCAAAGCCTGGGATCCAAAGGGTCGGCGATGGCCGCATCGAGACCGGCAGCCATGAGCATCACCAGATAGGTGCGGTTGATAAGGCTCCGTCCTTCGTGAGGGGCGCCGTTGGAGACGTTGGAGAGCCCCACTATCGTCTTGGGCGGTGGCTCGGCGATCTGCTTCAAGAAGCGGACCGTCTCCACCCCTTGCATCACATATTGCTGCATGCCGCAGACGGTGAGGATGAGAGGGTCGAAGTAGACATCCTCCAGGGAGAGACCCACCTCCAGAATGCGGGGCATCAAGGTCTCCATGGCGATCTCTATCCGCGCCTCGGCTGAGGGAGGGATATTCTTGCCCATGGTCAAGGCGATGAGCCGAGCGTTGTACTTGGCCGCCAAGGGTGGCATGCTCTCCAGCCGCTCGGGGGCCGCCGAAGCGGAGTTGACGATAGCCCGCTTCCTAGCCCGTTTTAGACCGGCCTCCATGGCCGCTAGGTTGGTGGTATCCAAGGAGAGGGGGAGATCGACTACCTCTTGGATGGCATCTACCATCCACTCCATCACCTCGGGGCCAGCCTTCTTCTGGGGGCCTATATTCAGTTCCAAGACTTGAGCCCCCGCTTTCGCTTGGCGGAGGGCCAGTTCTTGGATGTAACCCTTGTCCCCCTTGGCCATGGCGTTTTTCACTTTGGGGGAGATGATATGGATGCACTCACCCACTATTTCCATCTTACTCATACCTCCTTATCGGTGCTCCAAGCGCAGCCGGTACGAAAAGGAGAGTCCGACTCATCTTAGGGCTTCCAGATCTTGAGGTAAGCAGGGAGGTCCACCGCCTCACGAGGCCCTACCGAGATCTCCCAGCCGGGGAGTTCATCTTCTAGTTCGCCGGATAGCACGGCCACAGCGCCAGGGATAGTCAGTTTCCTATGACTTACCCTCTCCTCGATGCCTGTGCTCTTGACCGTCTTGGCGATCTTATCAGCGTCGAACTTGCCGGCCGCCCAGCCGGTGAGGACGCTCAGCCCCTCAGAGTCGGCCACCAGAAGCCAGGAGGGTATACCACTCCCCTCCACCTCATTGGCTACACTAAAGTAGGTGATGGAGAAATTGGTGGTGATCAGGAGCGGGGAATCGGAGGCCGGCTTCCCGAACTCGTAGATGCCCGGGGTAACCTGGATCGGCTCGCGAGGGTCGGTATAGATGTTCTGTCGTAGAGTGAGAAGGGGATAGGCCAGAGCAGGGTCGAAATCCTCCATCACCACGAAGCCCGCATACTTGGCGATATGCTGGCCGGCCAGGATAGCCTCCTCCTCTGGAGAGTTCGCCCCCTCGCCGGGGAAAGCGATAAGGGGGAAGCCAAGAGGCCTAAAGTTCTTTTGTAGGGCCAAACGGCGGATATGGGTAAAGGTCACTAAACAATCGTCAAAACCTCGGCAACCTGGATCTAAGACCAGATCTTCTACGCCGGCACCTCTTACTTTCTCCACCAACTCTACCAGTGGTTCTAGCCCGGAAGCCAGAACCGCCAAGGGGGCCTGGTGCCTCTTGGCTAACTCACTCATAGCCTCCCAGTTCTCCTCGTCGGCGGCGTAGATAAGGGGGCTTGTGCCATCGCTCTTGGCTAGAGCCGCCTCCATGGCCCCGGGGTCAGAAGAGATGAGGATCAGAGGTAGGCCCGTCTCCCTCACCCTCTCCACCGCTGAAGCGAAGGCGGAGGCCTCACCGGAGGCGTTCTCCACCGCTAAGCCGTCGAAGCGGAGTTCCAGGCCCACATACTCCACGGAGTAGTCGGCCACCTCCCGAGCCCTCTTTTCGATCACATCTATGGGCTGGGTATCCGTGACTCGCACCATGAGCCCCGGGGGGTGGAAGAAGCTCTTGTCATGGCGGAATAGCACCGTCTCGTTCCCCACCTCTACCTTCCTCTCGCCCCTGCCTATAGTCACCAAGCGGATAGGAGGGACGGCTGCGGCAGCCAGTTGGGCTTTCGCCTCCTCGGTCACATAAGGGCAGGCGGCCAGTTCCGCCTGCTTGGCCGCCAACTTCATGGCGAAGGCCAAGCAGGTAGGGTATCCGCACTCCTTACAGTTAGTCTTGGGCAAAAGTTTATAGATATCCAAACCCGTGAGAGCCATCCCTCACCCCTCCTTCACCCACAGTTTATCTATCGCCTCTTTGACTAGGCGAACCGACTCCGGATGGCGCATCACCATTACATCGGCGCCCGCCTCGATGAGAGCGGTGGCGGTCATCGTCTCCCACATGATGGCCCGCTCCTCCCAATCGCCCCAGGCCTCAGGGATACCCTCTTCCACCTTGGCCTCCTTGGCTCGCCAGGCTTCCTCACCGGGGGTCACTAGGATCGGCTGCTGGGTCATGGTGTCGCCATGGAGAGCCGCCAAACGAAGCCGCTCCATCACCGAGTAGCCGTACTCGATCCCATACCCCAAGGCGCCCGTGGAGGGGTCCATCAAGATGCGATCCAAGGGCAGGCCCATGTCGTGGATGAGGATGATCAACTGCTTGGCCAAGTTCACATCCATAGGGGTGCGAGAATCGACCAGGTGACCGTGGGCCAAGGCTGCGGCCACGATGGTACGGTAGTTCTTCTCTTCGCAGACGCCCAAAACCACCCTCTCCCCCGCTGCCTCCTCGGCCACGGCCACCAAGAGTTCGTTATCCTTATCCACCTGGCCCGGCCCGAAGATTAAGAGGGGCAGACCGGTAGCCGCAAGCACTCTTCTGACCGTACTCTTGGCCTTCTCCGGCGTGTTCTCTTCCCCCTGGGCATCGTCGAGGCTAAGCCTTAGGAGTATGAGATCTGCGCCTCTCTCCTCGGCCTTCTTGGCCCAAGCGGCGGGATCATCAATCACCTCCTCCCACGCCTTAAGCAGAAGAGGCGACCACTCCTCAGGCTTCTTGTCTTGTATCTCTATGGCGATGCGAGGCGGGTGGGGGAGTTCCCCCTCGAAATGGAGAAAGGGTAAAGTCGCCTCTCCCCCCACGGTCACGCTTCGGGTGCGGGTTCCACCCTCCTCCTTGGTAGCACCCAAGGTGACCTCGCGCACCCTACCACTCCACTTCTGAACCGGGATCTCGACTTTTTCTGCCATATAGCGCTCCTTCATCGGTTAGGGAAGAAGGGGGCCTCACCTCCACCGAAGGCGTGCCCCCTGGTAGCCACGGAGTCCGAATTCCTTAACCCCTTTCTTCTTAAAGCATGGGCGGCATCTTCAAGGCCGGATGGTCATGCTCCTCCAGCCAGGGAAGCAGTTCCTCAACAGTGGTCACGCTGCGCTCGTCGGCGATGCGATCAATGAGGTCTGGGACGCCTTCCCTCTCGGCTACAGCCTTGAACTCCTCAGGCATCGTTTCCTTGAGGAAGGAGGACATCCAGACCACCCGTTTGAACCCACCGTCAGCGGAGATGAACTTGGGACTGGTCAGATAGTACTTGCCAACCCCCATGGCTCCTGGTGTCTGCAAGCCACCACCGAATATGCCAGCCATGGTGGAGAAGGTCAGGCCAGCCGGGGTCATGCTGGGGTCTTCTCGTGAAACTATCATCACGCCATTGGCCTCGGGGATGACTAGTACCATACATTCGAAGCATCCGCAGGCGGTCATGGGATCGGTCATGATGGAGTACATGGTGACATGTTCCACGCTTTGGTTAGAATGCTGATACACGAACTCCTCAGGCCCGCTCCAACGCCCCACCTCTGGATCCAGACACTCTCCTTTGGAGATGGGCTGGTTGGGGCCAGTGGGGTTGATCTGGTTGGCTGCTTTGCAGTCCAGCCAGTTGTAGGCCCCGCAAAGTCCTAGCCGCTCTGGCGAGATGACGCACACATGGGTGGGGGCAAAAGACTGGCAGAGGGTACAGGAATAGAACTCCTCTACCGCATCGTCGGTCAGGCCCGCCACACGGACGTTCCGCTCGTTATAAGCCTCACGAGCCGCCTCCAACCACTTCTTCATCTCCTCCGGGTCGGTAATAAGCGTGACCTGCGCCTTGTCCACGATGCTATTCCAGGGCTCACCCTTGAAACGGGCGTATAGGATCTCGCCGAAATGCTTCAGTCTGAACCCTTTGTCGGCAGCCATCTTGCTTATGCGTATCCAGGCGATGTCCCTTTGCCCGATGTGTTGCACGCCGAAAGCGGCGTTGAGGAAATAGTGGATCTGGCGCTCCAAGACCGGCTCGAAATCCTTCTGCATCTTGCGGCCCCCTACCTCGACCACGATGCCCACGTCCATCGCTCCACCTTCTTCGACCTCGTCGAAGTCAGGACCGACCAACTCGATCTTTCCATCCTCGAGCTCATCGGGGTCTCTCATAAGGAGATACTCTAAAGCACGCGCTTTCTTACCGCCGAACTCGATACGCATGTCATCCTTACGCACCCGCTCTCCCTCGAAAGCCGAGCCGTAGGGGACAGGGATGGGGATTTCGGCGATTTTCACCTTCACCCCTCGCACCTCGATACATTTCTGGACCAACCTCTCGGCGCGCTCTAGGTCGTCTTGGCCCTCGATATCGTCGAAGGGCATGGAGATGACATGCTCATATTGGGTGATGCCGGTGGGAAGGATCTCCGGTATCACCGTATCGGCGATGACCGGGAAGCCGTAACTTATGGCTCCCGCCGCCGTGGCGTACTTCAGGTCATCCACCTCACCCAAGGCCAAAACGAAGGCGAAGACGCGGAACTTGTTGTAAAGCAAGATCTCCCTCGCCTGGCCGCCTTTCATCCCTCCGAAGGTGAGGGCTGAGCGGGTGGCGAAGCCCAGGGGATAGATGGCGCTGATGGTGTCGGTACCGAAGGGGATGATGTAGGTGTCATAGCCCAACTCCACCCCCTCCTCCAGCAACTGATGGATGATGCTCCGCCCGTTCACGTTGCCGCAGAGGAAGACCAGGATATTCCTCATCTGGAGCTCCCGCACGATCTTCACCGCGACCTCGTTGGACTTGGCAGCGCCTACAATAGCGGCGAAGCCAGGCATACGCCCATCCACCAACTGGATGCCCCAGGCGCGTAACTGCACATCATCAATGGGACCATTGCAGTATCCCTCGCCACCAGCGGTTACCAGGTCGGGATAACCATCCAGCCTCTCCGGCTGTTCACCGAGGGCATACTTTATCCCCATGATGGCTTCCTCGGCCAACAAGGTGGCCACGCCACCGTCCAGGGCCTCGCCCAGATAGGGGGTCCACAGTTGATCCCGTGGCACAGGGTGCAAGAGGGATCCGGCCTGTGCCAAGGCCGGCTTCAGATCCCCCAATGTCGCTACCTCCCTGCCAGTGAGGCCTAAGATCACCGGTAGGTAGTAAGCGGTGTTGGGGAAGGTGACCTTGGTATCTGGGCCGTGCTCAGCCAAAGCCTTCTCCAAGAGATCCTCAGCCTCCTGGACGATACGGTTCGCCCCTCGAATCGCTCTGGTGGCTATAAATCTAGACATAACTTCCTCCCAAGAACTAAGGTGCAGCCTCTTTGTAAAGGCTCACCGGCTCACCTTTCTCTCGTCGCTCCAGCCACTCCTGCATACGGCGATCGCCGCTGCGGCCGAAGCGGCTGGGATCGTATTCTACTAGGCCTAAGGCCTTTCTCTTCTTGTCTATATGCTCCAGTGACTTCTCCACGATCTTTCCCGGGTCGGGCTCAAACTCCAACTTCCCTCCAACCTTCTCCTCCCAACCCTGGCTAATGACCCTCGTCACCTCCTCGCTCCCCTCCACCGGAGAGCTCACGCCGAAGAGGACATATACGCCTGAAGCCACAAAGTAAGCGCCTATGGCCAACGCCTTCTCGCTCATCCACTCGGGCGCGATCCCCACCCCGGGGATATCGGAGATATCGCTGCCCAAGCCGCCCTCGGTAGCCATCTCCGTGAGGAGGGTGAGGATGCGGGTATTATCCACGCAGGAGCCCATATGGAGCACCGGCGGGATACCGATGGTCTCGCATACCTCCCGCAGGCCAGGGCCGGCGTACTCCAGAGCGGCTTCACCCTGCAATAGTCCGTATTTGGCATTAGCGATGGCTCCACAACCGGTCTGGACCACCAAGACATCGTTCTTCAGTAGCTCAGTGACGATATAGTGATGGGCCTCATCCTGACAGACCCGGGGGTTGTTGCAACCCACCACCCCGGCCGCGCCCCTCACCCTCCCAGCGATAACCGCGTCGTTGAGGGGCCGGAAGGAGGCCCGGTAATAGCCTCCTTGCATATATCGGATATACTCATGGGAGAAGCCGGGAACCAGATCGGCAAGCACCTCGGGGATATGTACCTCCCTCCGATTTGGATAGTTGTCGATAGCCAGGCGCACGATCTCCCTCGCCACCTCAGGGGCTCGATGCTCGTCGAATTCGATATGGGTGGCCCCCTTGATCTTCACCTTGGGAGAGGTGGTAACCAACTTGGTATGGAATTTATCCGATAGGTCGGAGAGGGCTTGCATGATGCATTGCACATCCACCACCATCGCTTCCACCGCCCCAGTGATGATGGCCAACTCTTGATGGAGGAAGTTCCCCGCCGAGGGCACCCCCTGGCGCATCAGCGTCTCGTTAGAGGTGCAACAGATGCCAGCGATGTTAATCCCCTTGGCCCCTTTTGATTTGGCGTACTCGATCAGTTCCGGGTCCCTGGTAGCATCGACCACGGCCATGGATAGGGTGGGCTCATGACCGTGGATCACGACGTTGACCTCGTCTTCCTTGAGCACGCCCAGATTCACCTTGGTGACCAGAGGGCTGGGGGTGCCAAAGAGGATATCGGAGACATCGGTGGCGATCATGGAGCCCCCCCAGCCGTCGGCTAGGGAACAGCGCAGCGCCTGATGCAGGATATGCTCTGCATCCTGGTCATCCCCCATATGAGTCCGGTGGAGGATATCCACCACCTCCCGATCTATCCCCCGGGGGGCCAGTTTCAACTTGCGCCAGATCTCCTGGCGGGGCTCAGGAGCGCGGGATAGGTAGATCAACTCCCCCCGCTGCTGGCCGAACTGAGAGAGCGCCACCTGCCCCACTTCCAGCGCTATCTCTTCCACCTCCCGCCCCTCGGTCTCGAGCCCCATATCCTGGGCCACAGCCAAAAGTTTAGCCACATCCTTGATCTCATAGCCAGGGGCCTCGCCCTTAGCCACAGCGATGAGGGCAAAGGCCATATCCCGCCCGTGGTCCGAGTGGGCTGATGCGCCAGCGGCGATGGCCCGAGCCAAGTTCCGGGCTGCCACCGTCTCCAGCGTGGCTCCGCAGATCCCCGTTTGACCCTCCTTCACCAACCGACAGGGGCCCATGTTGCAGATCTTGCAACAGCGACCATCAGCACCGATGGGGCAAGGTTTCATCTCTTCCGCGCGGCTAAAGGCGGTGGAGAGGTGCATCTCCTCCGCCCTCTTCAACATCTCTACCGCCGCGGGGTCCATGCTTCTCTTATCACTCATACTATTCTCCTCCATAGAAGGCTATCCATTCCCCGACAAGCCTACATAAGTGGCCTAATATAGCCGGAATTCGCCTGACGTCTCCAGATCGACGGGGTTGGTATGGATCTCGCGCAGGCCTAGGCTCTTCCAGGCTGGATCCCCCTTCCCGCTCTGGAACGGGAGGCTTATCCCCTCCTCGCCGGGGGGATAACCCGCCTCCTTCAGCCGCTCCTCAATGGCTGAGGGCGAACTCTTCTCAGGATCATAAGAGACCCTCACCTCCTGGAAGGCAGCGCTAACCTCGATCTCCTCCACCCCCTCCAAATCAGCCAACGCCTTCCGCACCGCCACCACATGGTGGTCGGCGTAGAGAGAAGGCACCTCATAGATAACCCGCTCCACCAATTTTCACCTCCTCAATTGTGAACTAGGGCAAGAGAAAAGGTCGTACCTTAATTATGCCTCTAACCGACACTCCTGTCAAACTGGATAATTAAGGTGCAATTAGGTCAAAAGGAGGAGGGGATACTCTGGGCACCCCCTCCAAGGGAGAGGCTTTAGAAGAGCCCTACCGTCTTCCCCTCCTCATCGATATCCACGTCCATGAAAACGGGGCGGGAAGGCAAACCGGGCATGGTGCGCATCTCGCCGCAGCGCGGATACAGGAAGCCCGCACCTACCGAAGCCCTGATGTCAGGGATAGGCAGGGTGTAGTTCTTGGGCACGCCCTTCCGTGCTGGGTCGTGGGAGAGGGAGAGGTGGGTCTTAGCCATATTGATAGGCAACTTGTCATAGCCAAACTTGGTGTAGAGGTTGATCTTCCTCTCTGCCGCAGCCGAATAGTCCACTCCATCAGCCCCATAGACCTTGGTGGCGATGGTCTCGATCTTCTCCTTGATGGAGATATCCAAAGGATAGAGGAACTTGAAGTCACTGGGCTTTTCGCAAGCCTTCACCACCGCTTCAGCCAGGGCGGCACCACCTTCGCCACCCTTGGCCCAGACGTTGCTCTCCACCGCGTCCTCAGCGCCAAAGTCCAGCGCCGCTTGCCTGATCATCTCGACCTCAGCATCGGTGTCAGAACTGAATCTGTTGACGGCGACGACCACGGGAATGCCAAACCGCTTAGCGATCCCGATGTTGGCTTTCAGATTGTCCAACCCCTTTTCCAGCAGTTCCAGGTTTTCTTCCTGATACGCCGGGTCCAAGGGCCTGCCAGCCACCACCTTTGGTCCGCCTCCATGCATCTTCAGGGCTCTGACCGTGGCCGCCATGACCACGCAGTTGGGGACCAATCCGCTATAGCGGCACTTGATGTCGAAGAATTTCTCCATGCCGCAGTCGGCGCCGAAGCCGGACTCGGTGACCAGGTAACCATCAGGAACCAGTTTCAGCCCAATCTTGTCAGCGATGATGGAGGAGTTACCATGGGCTATGTTGGCGAAGGGGCCGGCATGGACGAAAGCCGGACTGTGTTCCAAAGTCTGCATCAGGTTGGGCATGAGGGCCTCTTTCATCAACACCGTCATCGCGCCAGCCACGCCCAACTCTTCGGCCGTGACAGGGTTCCTCTTCTTGTTGGTGCCGATGACGATTCTGCCCAGCCGCTCCCGCAGGTCGAAGAGGTCGGTGGTTAAGGCTAAGATGGCCATCACTTCGGAGGCTACGGTGATGTCGAAACCTGACCGGCGAGGACGGCCATCCCACTTGGTGCCCAAGCCTATGATGACGTTCCGCAGGGCCCGGTCGTTGACATCCACCACCCGGTTCCAGGTGATGCTATAGGGGTCGATATCCAGTCGAGTGAGCCCTCTCTTGGCTAACTGCTCATCGGTCTGCCAATCTTCGTGCATGATGCGGGCATCTATCGCCGCCGCGAGGAGATTATGGGCTGCACCCACGGCGTGGATATCGCCGGTGAGGTGGAGGTTGAAATCCTCCATGGGCACGATCTGGGAGTAGCCGCCACCGGCCGCCCCACCCTTGATGCCGAAAGTGGGACCCTGAGAAGGTTGCCGGATAACGGTGAATACTTTCTTGCCGATGTAGTTCAGGCCCTGGCTTACACCAATGGTGGTCACGGTCTTTCCTTCGCCCAGAGGGGTCGGAGTGATAGCCGTGACATCAATGTATTTGCCGTTGGGCCGATCCTTGAGTCTTTCAAGGACATCCAGATGGACCTTGGCCTTATATTTGCCGTAGAGGTCCAGGTCATCCTCCCCCAGCTCCAGTTCCTCGGCGATCTCCAAGATGGGTCGTAATTTCGCCGCTTGAGCGATCTCTAGATCAGATAGCATTTTTGTGCCTCCTTTTGGATATATGAGCAGCCCTACTAAACAACTACCATACCATAAGCAAGTCAAAAGGAGGTCAAAATCAGGTCAAAATCAGGTCAAAGCGGAAAAACCGGGCTAGAAGAGGAGGGGAAAAATACTCTGGGCCAGGTTGTAGGAGAGGACGGCGTTAATCGCCGTGGAGCTTCCAACCCGGCCCAGAGAGCGAGGAAACGGAGGCCTAGTTACTCTCCCATCAAGATCCACCCTCCCACCCGCCTTCCGGAGAGAAAGAATATCCTAGCCCCCGGTGGGTAATGATGAGACTGGGAAGGGCGGGATCTACCTCTATCTTTCCTCGTAGTCGGGAAATATATTGACGAAGGACCCCCATGTTCGACCTAGAAAGGTGGGCAGAGATCGCCTCCAGGAGTTGTTCGTGGGTCAGGATCTGTCCGGCGTTGCGGACTGAGTATTCCAACAAGCGGAACTCCCCTGGCGTGAGCCGCACGACTTTGTCGCCTATGCTTACCTCATGGCTATCGAAGTTAACCCAGATCCCAGGAGCGGAATAGATGGAAAGCCTAGATTCCACTGTCTCTCGATCCGTGCGCCGCAGAAGAGCTGCCACCCGAGCGAGGAGTTCCTCCACATCCAGAGGCCTCGGAAGGGAGTCGTCGGCTCCCAGTTCCAGGCTTCTCAGTCTCTCCACTTTGCTAGAGGAGAGGGTTATGACGGGCACCCGGGAGACCTCCCTTATGCGGCGGCAGGCCTCCGGCCCGTTTAAGGGAAAAGATGTGGTATCCCCTTGGATGATCACCAATTGGGGAGAATAATGAAAAAGTTGCCAGAGAGCCTGGTCTAAAGAATAGGTCTTTCCTACCCTATATCCTCTCTCTCGGAGAACCTCCTCTAGACGTTTCAAGAGAGCCATGTCACTCCCTGCAAGTAAGATCTTTTTGTCCATCGATCTCGAATCTCATGCTCCTGGGGCAGAAAACCGATCCAATACAGCCTGAGGGGCGAACCGATATCCCACCCCCCTCTCCGTCAATATGTATCGGGGATGAGTGGGGGCATCCTCGATCTTTCGCCGCAGATGTCTCACGTAGACCTTCGCATAAATGGAGGGCTTCAACATATTCCGGCCCCCATACCTGGGAGAGAAGATACTCTTTGCTCAACACCCGTCCCGGGTTTCGAATGAAGCAAGCGAGCAGACGGAACTCCGTGGGTGTCAATTCCACCCGCTCCTTCCCGCGTCTTACCTCCCTGATCTCCAGATTCACCAATAGGTTCCCGTCATCGAAGGTGGTGGGCCTGGCGACGTAGGGCCGCCACCTGCTGCGGCGGAGAAGGGCCTCGATACGCAAGAGAAGCTCCTCTATGTCGAAAGGCTTAGGCAGGTAGTCATCGGCTCCCATAGAAAGGCCTCGTACCTTGTCTCGGAGATCGCTGCGGCAAGTGAGCCTGAGGATGGGAACATCGCAAACCTCCCGCAACCTCTGACAGACCCCCCAACCATCCGTGACCGGCATCATGACATCCAGGACGACCAGGTCGGGCTTTTCCTCGAAGGCTAACCTCAAACCTTCGATGCCGTCGCCAGCGGAGTTAACGGTGTACCCCTCACCCTCCAAGTTGAGGCTGAGCAACCTCACTAGGGCCGGATCGTCCTCCATGATTAGGATCTTTGCTCTATGGTCTGTCACCCTTCTCTCTAGCACCAAACCCTCTCCGGTTCCCTTAAGGAGCGGCCTCCCCGCGCCCTCCTCCTCTAGGGAGGCCAAAGGGGCAAAGTAAAACTGAACTTGGAGCCTTGCCCCCTTTTACTCTCCGCCCAGATATTTCCCCCTTGGGCCTCCACCAACTTTTTGGCCAAATATGGGCCCAGACCGAACCCGTCGGGCTCCCGACCCCCACCTTCTCTGACCCGATAGAACTTGTCAAAGATATGAGGGATATCTTCCTCGGGGATCCCCTTTCCTGAATCGGTGACCGAGACCGAGGCGAACTCCCCATCCAGAGGTTGGATCTCGATCTTGATGGTACTTCTAGATGGTGAGTACTTGATGGCGTTGTCTAACAGGTTATCGAGGATGAAAATCGTCCACTCTTCATCGGCCAGAATGTGCAAGCCATCTTCATGAGACCAAAATTCGAAGCGGTGGGCTCCTCGGCGGCGGCCTTGCCGAGCCAGGGCTTTGCTCACCAGGGAACGAAACACCAGTTGGCGATGGTGAGGTTTTAGCCCCCCTCCCTCCAAAGCCGAGACCCGCACCATCTTCTCCAGGAAACGGGTGAGCCTTCCAGCCTCTTCGAAGATGATACCCAAAAGTTCGCGCCGAACAGGCTCCCTAGTCCCAGGATCACGCATCCCCGTCTGGGCAGCGGCCATGATATTGGTAAGGGAGGCCCGCATGTCGTGAGAGACTAGGCAGAGATAATCATCCCCTCCAGAGTGAGCATAAGGCGGACGGGAGTTCCAAAAGGCGAGGAGGGCCCCTTGAACTTCATCCCCTGTACCCCGAACCGGCGCTGCCACGCCATGTGTAGGAGTGTGAACCTTCTCCCTAGTCTCCATACACTCTACCGGGGACGAGAAAAGAGGACCCTCCTCCATAGCCCGCGATAAGATGCACCCCTCCTCACAAACTTTTCTCCCAACCCGGGAGGATGGCTGGAAGATATCCCCACAAAAATGGCCCAGGGAACCGGATAACCCATGGAGTGACCCATGGAGACTGACTATCCGGCGCTGGGCATC
>JAUVHF010000115.1 GCA_030593425.1 Anaerolineales bacterium | reverse complement strand
CATCTCTTGCAGGGGGCTTATGGGGCCATCAAGGAGGCCGATCCTGACGCTTTCGTCCTCTCCGCCGGGCTGGCACCCAACGTGGAGCAGGGAGGCCGCAACATGAGCGATCTCCTCTTCCTCCAGGAGATGTACGAGGCGGGAGCCAAGGGGTATTTCGACATCTTGGCTATCAAGCCTTACGGCTTTTGGAGCGGGCCCGAGGATCGAAGCCTGCGTCCCGAGGTGACCAATTTCTCTCGGGCAGTGCTCTTGCAGCAGGTGATGCTCCGCAATGGGGATAATAAGGCGGTTTGGGCGGTGGAGTTCGGTTGGAACTCGCTTCCTCTCGACTGGGCAGGGTCGCCTCCTCCTTGGGGTAGTGACACCGAAGAGGTGCAGGCCAGGCGAACGGTGGAGGCGATAGAGCGGGCTCTGGATGAGTGGCCTTGGCTGGGGGTGCTCGCCTTAGAGCATCTGCAGCCCTATGCTCCCTCGGATGATCCTGTGCACGGGTTCGCCCTCCTCGATGAGGGTTTCTCCCCTCGTCTCACTTACCAAGCGGTGGCCAGGTGGGGGGAGGGAGGGGTGCCTGCTCACCCTGGGCGTTACCCGGCGGACAGTTGGGCAGCCCGGTATGAGGGGGAGTGGAGGAGAGACGCCCTTTCTATCATAGAAGGGCCGGGGAGCCTAGAGCTCTCTTTTGTGGGCACCGGCTTGGATCTACTCCTCACTGATCCTTTCGATGCCCATCAGATGACTATCGATGGCCGAGAAGTTGAGTTTATAAGCCGCAAAAGGGGCGTGATGGAGCTCGCGTGGGAGGAGAAAGGGACAGACTACTTCCGGATGGTCAGTTATCAAGAGGTGACCTTAGCGCGCGGACTTTCCGACGGGGTCCATACTCTGCGGTTGGTTACAGAGGGAGACGGGGGTATTATCGGCTTCATCGTGCGGCGGGATGCCGACTTCAAGGCCTACTATCTCTCTCTCGCCCTTTTGGCGGGGGTGGCCACAATGGTCTCTTGGCGGTTGGGCAGGCTTCTCTTGCTGGAGCCTTCTCAGCGAACCTGGCGAAGGCTGGCAAATCTATACCTTGGCCTCGCGGAGTGGCAACAGATGGGGCTTTTGGCCTTGGCCCTGGGGGTCTATCAGTTCTCCCCCTGGACGCTTCTTAGCCTGGTGGCCTTGGCGTTGGTGGGGGCTCTTTTGTATCTCCGCCTCGACCTAGGCTTGGCTTTCATAGCCCTCTCTATTCCTTTCTTCCTCTACCCTAAACCCCTCTTGGGGAAGGCGTTCTCCCTGGTGGAAACGCTGACCCTTGGCTCTTTCCTCCTCTGGTTCTTAAAGAGGATCATCTGCTCTTGGAGCGAGGCTTTGAGGCGGTATAAGAAGGATTCCTCCTTCGAGTTGCAGGAGGTGCCTTGGGGGGTGTGGCTTCTACGAGAACTCCCTTCTTTCGTCCCCTACTGGGCGCGCGATTTCTGGCGCTCTCCTACCATGCTCGACTTGGGGGTCCTCTTCTTCCTGCTCCTCAGCCTCTTCTCTCTCACCGTCTCTGACAACTTTGGGGTGAGCGCCCGGGAGTTCCGAGTGGTGGTCTTGGAGTCGGCCCTCTTGTATCTCCTTTTGAGAGAGGTTCCCCAGCACAAAGGGGAACTTTGGCGCATCGTTGACGGGCTTGTTGCGGGGGCATTGATCGTTTCTCTGTACGGCCTCTTTCAATATTTCTTCACCGCCGATGTGATCGCTGTGGAGGGGGTGCGGCGCATCCGAGGGGTTTACGGCTCCCCCAATAACCTCAGCCTCTTCCTGGGCCGCGTTCTTCCCCTTACCTTGGCTGTCTCCCTTTTCGGTGTCGCCAAGCACCGTCGTTTGGTCTACGGGGCCGCTTCGCTTCCTATGCTGGTGTGCCTCTTTCTGACATTTTCTAGGGGGGCCTGGCTCTTGGGGGTGCCAGCGGCCGTCCTCTTCTTGGGGCTGATGCGAGGGCGGAGGGCTTTTTTGGCCGCCCTAGGTGGGGTAGGGGCCGCTATCTTGGCTCTCCTCCCCTTGGCTGGGCTGGAGCGGCTAACCTCTCTTTTGAGTACGCAGGAGGGAACCACTCAGCGGCGCCTGGCTCTATGGAGGGCGGCCCTGCAGATGATCCGCGATCATCCTATCTTTGGGGTGGGGCTGGACAACTTCCTCTATCAATACCCCCGTTATATGTTGCCCGAGGCTTGGCAAGAGCCGGATCTCTCCCACCCCCACAACCTGATTTTGGATTGGTGGATCAGGTTGGGGGTCTTGGGGGTGGTAGCCTTGATCTGGCTGGAGGTGGCCTTCTTCAAGGTCGCCCTTCGCCTCTATCGGAGCCTGGAGGATGAGGGGATGCGTGTTCTATCTCTGGGTCTCATGGGTAGTATGGTAGACTTTCTGGCCCACGGCCTGGTGGACAATTCGTATTTCCTTGTAGACTTGGCTTTCATCTTCTGCTTGACTTTGGGGCTCGTGCGGCGGATGGAGATCTTTGAGAGGAGAGAGGGATGAGAATACTAATTACGGGCGGGGCTGGCTTCTTGGGCTCGCATCTGTGCGACCGTTTCTTGGAGCAAGGGCACCAGGTGATAGCCATGGACAACCTCATAACCGGGAGCACAGCCAACATCGAGCATCTGGCGGGTAATGATAACTTCCGCTTCGTCAAGCAAGACGTGACGGAATATCTCTACGTCGAGGGGCCTTTGGATGCGGTCTTGCATTTCGCCTCCCCAGCCAGCCCTAACGACTATATGGAGTACCCGATCCAGACTTTGAAGGTGGGGGCCTTGGGGACCCATAAGACCTTGGGGCTGGCGCGGGCTAAGGGGGCTCGGTATCTTCTGGCCTCCACCTCGGAGGTGTACGGCGACCCCCTGGAGCACCCCCAGAGCGAGGGGTACTGGGGGAACGTGAACCCCATCGGTCCCCGGGGGGTCTACGACGAGGCCAAGCGGTTCGCTGAGGCCCTAACTATGGCCTATCATCGGTATCACGGGTTGGATACCCGCATCGCCCGCATCTTCAACACCTATGGTCCCCGTATGCGCCTGGATGATGGCCGGGTGGTACCCAATTTCCTGGGCCAAACCTTACGAGGCGAGCCCCTTACCATCTATGGCGATGGCACTCAGACCCGTTCCTTCTGCTATGTCTCGGATATGATAGAGGGGATCGAGAAGTTGCTTTTCTCCCAGGAGGCAGAGCCGGTGAACTTGGGCAAGCCCCAGGAGATGTCGATCCTGGAGTTGGCTCATCTAATCAACGAGATGACGGGCAACAAAGCGGGGATGGTCTATCAACCCTTGCCTCCTGACGATCCTCACGTGCGCCGGCCAGATATAACGAGGGCCAGAAGGACCTTGGGCTGGGAGCCGAAGATCGGGCTGGAAGAAGGGCTCGAGATCACCATAGCCTGGTTCAGAGAGCAACTGGAGAAGTAGGTGAAGGGTGTGAATGTCTCGATTGAGGGGATTATCGCCGCTGGCATCTTTGCAGGGTGCCTCATAGCTTGTAAAGGAGGTCGATAGGTAGAATGTCCGAGATCACCATGAGAGGGGTCGTCTACTTCGATAGGCAGGGAAAAGAGAACACGGAAAGGACTTTAGAGATCGCCAAGGCGCGAGCTGATGAGTTGGGAATCGAGACCATCTTGGTGGCTACTACCACCGGGAGGACCGGGGCTCGGGCGGCGGAGTTCTTCAAGGGGTACAACTTGGTGGTTGTCACCCACTCCACGGGGTTTCGCGAGCCCAACGAGCAGGAACTCAGGGAGGAAAACCGGGCGGCCATCGAAAGAGCCGGGGCCAAGATATTAACTTGCCAGCACGCTTTCGGTGGGGTGGGTAGGGCGGTGCGCAAGAAGTTGGGCACCTATGAACTTGAGGAGATCATAGCCTATACTCTGCGCGTCTTGGGCGAGGGGATGAAGGTGGTCTGCGAGATAGCCCTCATGGCCGCCGATGCCGGCTTGGTGCGCACCGACGAGGAGGTGGTGGCCATCGCGGGCACGGGGCGGGGCGCAGATACCGCTGTGGCCCTGGTGCCTGCCAACGCCCAGACCTTCTTCGATATGCGGATCCTGGAGATACTCTGCAAGCCGAGGCTCCAAAAGCGGCCTCTCAAACCTCTGTAGCCCATCCGCACGGGGAGACTAATCTCAACCTTTTGGTCTACCGTGAAAAGCCTCTACCTTTTGACATAACTGTCTCATTATGTTAATCCCTACGCTTAGATTACACGTATTTGGGGTTTAGTCTCAGAACCATGAAGGAAGTGGGAAATCAGTGCGGTGAAGCGTATCGGAAATTCTTTAGCAATATCGCTCCCTATCTTCTAAGGGATTGAGGGGTGGATGGAAAGCCTTGTGGGGCTGTAAGTCATTATGGTTCGGAATGCTAAAACTGAAAATCTATGTCTATACAAGGTCTATCGGAAAACGAGTGAACCACTACGTATGCACACTTGTTCTAGGAGTCAATCTGTGCTACAATAGGCATATCCAGACCACTCTGCATATGAGTGGTTGTGCCACAGCAGGGGGGATATATGGACAGACAAGTTCCGCCGTGGCTAGCACGCGACCCAGCCCTGTTGGAAGCTATTGGGCGCATAACGGTCAACTTTGCTTTGCTTGAAGAAGCGATTTCATTGTGCATTTGGGCGTTAATCGGCGGTGAGCAGCAAATGGGCCAGATTGTGACTGCACAGCTTTCTTTTCGCCAACTGGTTGACCTTTTTTGTTCGCTGTACCGCTTCCAGGTTAGCGACCCCGCAGTCCTTGCTGAACTTGAGGGAATCAGGAAGTCGCTACATGAGGCAGAGGAACGCCGCCATAGGATAGTTCACTCTGGATGGGCAGCCGAGCCCGAGTCGGGAGCGGGTCTTCGGAGCAAGATTGTCGCTAGGGCAAAGCAGGGGCTACAATATCAATTTGAGAAGGTCACAGCGACTGATATCGATAGCTTGGCAGACTTTCTGGCCACTCTTGCGGATGAAATAGTGCAACTGATGGACAAGACCCCGTTTGGAGAAACAGAGGCCGATTTCTAGCCAATGACTCCTCGTTTCTGGAGTCGTTGCCTGGTGTGACACAGCATAGACCCCACAGACGGCTTTGCCTCTCGCCGTTCGTTTACAGTTGAATTGCTTGACTTCCCTTTTTCCCTGTGTTATCCTTGAATTGCGAAAAGGGAGACAAGACCAACTGCTTTGGTCAGGTTGACTCCCTATTTCCAAGCGTTTTGCCCCTGTAGCTCAGTTTGGAGAGAGCAACTGCCTTCTAAGCAGTGGGTCGGGGGTTCGAATCCCTCCAGGGGTACCAAGGCAAAGGGGCAAATAGCGTTTCCGTGGTGAGTGTAGCCTAGCGGTTAAGGCACCTGGTTGTGGCCCAGGAGACCGTGG
>JAUVHF010000181.1 GCA_030593425.1 Anaerolineales bacterium | reverse complement strand
ATTAGATCCCCCCAAACACCTCCGGGTTCACGGGATGGGGAGGCATTTCGCCCTTCAATCCGGCGATGAGGTTCTCCGCGGCCATGGCGGCCATCTTCGTCCGAGTGGCGATGCTGGCTGAAGCGATATGAGGCACGATTACACAGTTGTCAAGGGTGAGAAGCGGGTCGTCCATGGGGATCGGTTCCGGCTCGGTGACATCCAAGCCACAGGCAGCGATCTGACCAGATTTGAGAGCCTCGTAGAGAGCCTGGGGATCGACTATGGGCCCCCGGGAGGTGTTGATGAGGATCGCGGTAGGTTTCATCAGTCTAAATTGTTCGGTACCGATCAGATGATGGGTCTCGCTGGTCAAGGGGACGTGAAGGCTGATAAAATCGGATCGCTCAAGTAAGGTCTCAAAATCCACGAACTCCAAACCCAGTTCCTCTTCCAGATCCTCTCGTCGCACGACATCGTAGTAGAGGATGCGCATACCGAAGCCTGTGGCCCGTCGAGCCACACCGCTACCGATCCGCCCCATTCCCACAAGGCCCAGGGTGGCCCCGTGGATGTCCCAACCCAGAAGCAACTTGGGCCCCCAAGTCTTCCACCGGCCATCACGCACGTAGCGGCAGGCCTCTGGGATGCGCCGAGCGGTAGCCATCACGAGGGCGAAGGCGAAGTCAGCGGTGGTGTCGGTCAGGATGCCGGGGGTGTTGCCCACGATGATCCCTCTTCTTGTGGCCTCCTCCACATCTATATTGTCATACCCCACAGCCATGTTGCTGATCACCTTCAACCTGGGGGCAGCGTCCATCAATTGGCCATCGATTCTGTCCGTTAAGAGGGAGAGAAGGCCCTCCACCTCCTGCGCTTTCCCCAGCAACACTTCTCGAGGTGGTGGCAGTTTGCCCTGCCACACCTCGGCGTCACAGAAAGCTAAGACCATCTCTAACCCCTTCTCAGGGATCAGGCGGGTGACGTAGACCTTGGGTTTCATCCTCATCTCTCCTTCTCCTAGATTGATGGGCAACGTGATTCGCCGCAAGAGCGTCCCTTAAGGCCCACCCAAAGATACCACACAACCTCCCCCAGATGTCAAATGAAAAGGCTCCCAGTACCCTGGGAGCCCTTCTGCTCTACCTGGCAGGAACTACTTGTCTACTTCCAATGCCCAGGGGGAGGAACGATCGACTAGGATCTCTCCATCGTTAGTGGGTACAGGCACCCATTGGCCGCTATCCCAGTAGTAAACGACGGGCGCGGTGCCGAAATCGATGAGGACCGCTTCCTGGAACTGGAGTTCGGGGCTCAACCTCACCGCCGTCTGACCGTCGCGGACGAAGACCATGAGCCTAAGTGGAGTCTGGCCACGGCCCTCGCCTCCCGCAAGAAACGTTTCATCCTCTCCGGATCGGAAGCCTGTTCTGGAGGCAGGATTTTGATGGCCACCTGGCGATGGTTGACCTCATCGACCCCTTTATAGACGGCGCCCATCCCGCCAAAGCCCAGGATTTCAACGATCTTGTATCGTCCCAGATTACGTCCTATCATCTATACTGCACACCAGGTTCCTACCTCCCGCCTTCGCCTTATAGAGGGCTCTATCGGCGCTCTCTATGAGTTCCTCGGCACCTTGGGCATGGCGGGGGAAAGTGGCTATCCCTACGCTGATGGTGACGCTGAACTCCTCTTCATGGACGAAGGGGTGCTTCTCCACCAGGCCTCGCAACCTAGCTCCCAAGATGCGTGCGCCCTCCGTCTCGGTCTGGGGGGCAAGGAGTATGAACTCCTCCCCCCCGTACCGGGCTAGGGTGTCTTCCCTCCGCACGCTCCTTCCTAGAATAGAGGCTATCTCTTTGAGAACCAGATCGCCTGCGGAGTGGCCGTACGTATCATTGATAGCCTTGAAGTGGTCGACGTCCATCAAGAGCAAAGAGGCGACCAGGTTGTGACGCCGGGACCTGCTCAGTTCATCCTCTAATAGTTCCAAGAAGTATCGCCTATTGTGAAGCCCGGTGAGCTCATCCCGCGTCGCCCGACGATACAACTCCTCCTCTCGCTTCGCTTCCAACTTATCCACATAGCGGAACTTGATGACCGTCTCTCCCAGCCGGATCAGGTCTCCATCTTGGAGATACCTCTTCTCCACTCGGGCTTCGTTGACGAAGGTGCCGTTGGTACTCCCCAGATCGTGGATCTGGGGGCCTTTATCGGAGAGGAGGATCTTACAATGGCGGCGCGATACTCTCCCATCGCGAAGCAAAAGATCGACGCCTGGCTTTCGACCTATCACCGTTTCCATCTTGGTAAGGGGGTACCTCTCCCACAAACCTCGGCCAGCGATAGGTATCAAGTAAGCCTCCTTGGCTGCCGAGATCGGCTCCAAGATCTTCGCTCGCCTGAGAAATACCGTCTCCTCATCGTCGGCGGAATGAGCGACTCCATCCGGTGGCTCTCTTCTCATGGCCAGAACCTCGACTAAATGCAGCGGATGAGTTGGATCCGGTCGCGGTTAACGAGCACCACCTGGGAGGTGAAAGAAGGTGTGTGCTCCTCATAGGGATAACCCACTCAAAGGATTCCTGTAGCGAATAACGGCTCTTCCACTGTTTTCTCCCATAGAAAGGGCTGCATATTATCCATTGCGGCGGGTCAGGCGACTTCAGAAAGGAGGAGGTAAGAAGAGCGCATCACGCAAAGGGGCAGTGACGATGAATTCGAAGCCTGGCGACATTATCCTGTCTGAAACTCGACGTTCGCTTTAGTGACCAAGATCGCTTCCTCTCCCTCGCGTTGGGTCGCCTGCAGGCTTCCAAGTACGCAGACCGCCATAACCGCTAGCGACTGGGAACCGCGGCCATGAAACCACCCTGACGACTCGAAGAGGCAGGAATCGCTTTGGGTAGCTGGCCCAGGGGAAGAAGGAGGCGCCACCTCGGCCCATTTTAACGCTCCTTTGGCATCTGTAAGCCCTGGCTATGGTTCGGGCCCACCCTCGCCTCGCTTCTCGCGCCATACCCATGGAGCGCCAAGCAGGCCTCAACCACTTTGGGATCCCATTGACTACCGGCTCCCTGGCCGAGGATGCGTTGCGCATCCGTGACGGACATGGCAGGTCGGTAGGGGCGAGGGTTGGTCATAGCATCGAAGGTGTCGAAGACGGCAACGATTCGCGCTGCCAGAGGGGTCTCGTCTCCGGCGATCCCCTCAGGATAGCCCCCTCCATCGTAGCGTTCGTGATGGCTCCGAATGGCAGGGACCAAGTGTTTCAGCGGTTCCACATTTGCAACGATCTCTGCGCTGATGAGGGGATGAGTCTTGATGATCTGCCATTCCTCTTCCGTAGGTTTCTCAGTCTTATGCAGGATCGCATCTGGTACTCCCATCATCCCGATGTCATGGAGCATGGCTACCCAGCGAAGATCCTCCAATTGCTGTGGCCAGAGCCCCATCTCCTTGCCGATAGCCTGGGCACCTTGGGCCACTCGGTGGCAGTGCCCCTTGGTGTACGGGTCCTTCGCCTCGATCGCCGCCACGAGAGCGGCGACAGTCTCCAGGGTTGCATGCTCGAGAGCCTCATAGGCTGTCGCGTTATCAATGGCCACAGCCGCCTGAACGGCGAAGGATGCT
>JAUVHF010000048.1 GCA_030593425.1 Anaerolineales bacterium | reverse complement strand
GCAACATCAACAACTCCTATGGTCACCTAGCGGGGGATATCGTCTTGAAAGGGGTGGCGGAGGTCATCAAGAGCAACCTTCGGGAATACGACCTCGCGGCTCGGTTTGGCGGGGAGGAGTTCGCCATACTTCTCCCCGAGGCCGATAGCCAGGAAGCCTACCTGGTAGCCGATCGTATCAGAAAGGAAGCGGAGACAAGCGGATTTGAAGTCCCGACCAGCGATCTCCCCATCAGAGCCACCGTTAGCCTGGGAGTGGCACACTTCCCCGAGCATGGCAGGGAGGCCAACGAGGTGATTCATCAGGCCGATTTGGCTGTTTATCAGGCCAAGTTGAGCGGCCGCAACCGTGTCTGTATCGCTTCCGATGTTAGTCTCAAGTTAGAGGTGGTGAGAGGCTTTGAGGAGACGCACCGTTTGCCCCCCATCGATTCCAAGGCAGGGAGGCGATCTCCCAAGAGCCGTGAACCGCCGAGAGGAGAGGAAGGGGGGCCTCTCAATGGTGGCCCAGAGAGGTGGAGTTGGCCGATGATGATCTTCTTGGGGCTAGTGATCGCCGCAGGCTTGGCGATAACGGCCCTCTACTTGCCTCAGGCCCCTCAGGATGACTGGACGGGGATCGCCCTCTTCGCAGGATTGGGCATCTTGGCTGAGCTCTTCGCTCTGGACCTCTATGGTGGGAGTTCGGTCTCCCTCAGTTTCGTAGTTATCTTCGTGGCCGGTCTCTCTTACGGCGTAGAGGGGGTGGTGTTCATCTCTCCTTTTGTCGCCTTGGCCCACGCCATCAAATTCAGAAATGTCGGCTACAAGGCTCTTTTCAATATGAGCGCTTACGCCTTGTCCGGGAGTATGGCAGCCTCTATGTTTTGGGCCTTCGGGTACAGTTTGGAGGTGAGGAACCTCCCTTACTTGATCCTCCCTACGATGCTCGCCGTAGTAGGTAACTATGTTCTCAATTCCGGCTTGGTGGCCATGGTCATCGCCTTGGGCACAGAAGAGAGCCCTCTTTCCATCTGGAACGAGCGGTTCAGATGGTTGCTAGGCCACTATACGATCCTCGGACTTTTGGGTCTGTTAGTAGCCTTGGCCTACGCTTCCTTTGGCTTTTATGGTTTGGTGGCTTTCGTGGCTCCTCTCTTAGTGATGCGTTACTCGCAGATGCAGTACATAAAGCGTACCCTATCAAGCGTTGCCGAACTGAAGTGGGTTAACCAGGAGTTAATCAAGGCTAGTGAGCAGATAGGAACTACAAACCAGGAGTTATTCGAGACCCTGGCCCAGATGATCGACTCCCGGGACCCCTTCGTCTACGGGCACTCCCAGAAGATGGCGGAATATGCTGTAGCCGTGGCCAAGGAGTTAGGCTTCCCGGAGGAGAGGGTGGAACTGGTGCGCCGCGCCGCCCTGGTGCACGATATCGGGAAGATCGGCATCTCGGAGAGGATCCTCTACAAGCCGACCAAATTGACCCCACAGGAGTCGATCTATGCCCAAAGCCACACTACCTTAGGCGCTGAGTTCCTGGAAGGTTGCCACTCCTTGTGGGATATCACCCCCTATGTCAAATACCACCACGAATGGTTCGATGGCCACGGATATCCCGAGGGGCTGGTAGGGGAGGAGATCCCTTTGGAGGCTCGCATCATAGCCCTTTGCGATGCTGTGGAGGCGATGGCTTCCGATAGGCCCTATCACCAAGGGATGCCGGTGTCGAAGATCGTCGTGGAGCTACGACGGGGAGCAGGCAGTCAGTTCGATCCCCGGATAGTGGAAGCGTTCGTCAGGGTAACCCAAAGGGAGGGAGATAGGTTGATCGTCAACACCGCAAGGCGGTTGATGGAGGAGAGGAAAGGTATAGTAGAGGAACCGCGGGCTTTCGATTTGGCCCCTCACCCTCATACGATGGGAGGTTGATTGGCTATCTCTAAACAAGGCGAAGTCGCAGATTGGTGGGGCTCAGGAGGGATCGCCTTCTTCCCCCAAATATATCCCTGGATAGTCACCGTCGTGGGATTCTTGGCTTTCGGCGTCTTGGTGGCGCGAGAGGGGTTATCGGTGACCCCTTCTGTTCTCCTCTTCGCCACTCTTTGTGCCCTGGCCGAGTTCCTGGTCATCCGTCTGCCCCAGGGTAGCCTCACGGCGAGTTTCGTTCTGGTGCTCTTGACCCTGCTTAGCGAAGGGCCAGTCGGAGCCGCCTTGGTGATCGTCATCGGTTCCTTGGTCGGTTATGGGCTACTGCGGCGACAATCGCTCTCTCGAACCCTCTTCTATGGGGGCCACTACGCCTTGGCTAGCGCTGTGGCGGGAGCCATCTTTAATTTCACCAGCCAAAACGTTCCCCCTTGGCTGTTGGAGAGCATCCATCTACCTGCGGTAGGTAGTTACGTTCTCGTTTACGCCTTTCTCTCGCAGACCTTGGTCTGGTTTAAGAACCGGGTTATCTTCACCCCTACGGAGCCAAAATTTCCTAAGACCGATCTCTTGGTCGCTTTCCTCCTCTCTCCTCCGCCCCTTTTGCTCTATTATCTTCTGACCGTTCGCGATTTCTCGGCTCTTCTTTTGGTGCTTTTCCCCCTCTTAGCCATGCTGGCTGCCTTCCGTACCTATATCAACATCGATACAGCCTACGACGAGGTTAGCCTCCTCTACGAGGTCTCACAAGATTTTATGGTGGCCCTTACGCTGGATGAGACGACCCAGGCTATGGCTCAGCGGATCTGTGATGGGATTCGTCGCATGGTCTATTGTGACGAATCCGCCATCTACACCCTCGTTGCCGAGACCTCAGAACTGCGGCTGGTCTATGCCCAGAATGGAGGGACGATGCCCCCTGTGGTGACTCCGGGCCGTGGCCCCCTAGGCAGAATTGCGCAGGAGGGGCGGGGGAGGATTCTCAATAATGTGATGCAGGAGCCGTTGAGCGATGGCCTCCCAACGGCTCAAGGCTTCGATAGCCTTTTAGCGGTTCCCTTACTTGCCCAGTCGACCCTAGCAGGCTGGCTCGTCCTGAGTCGGGGAGGCCGAAAATTCAGCGCCGAGAACCTCCGCCTAGTGAGCATTGTAGCAGGTCAGGCGGGGGCGCTCCTGAAGAACGCCGAACTCTATGAACAGACGCATCAGTTGACTCAGATAGATCCTCTCCTTGATATCTTGAACCGCAAGGCCTTCCTAGAGAAAGCGAAGCGGGAATTGGGGCAGGCCCAATTGAATGGCCATCGAGTAGCCATGATCATGATCGATATCGACGACTTCCGGTTCATCAACAACCTCTATGGACATCAGGTAGGCGATCTTGTGTTGCAAGATGTGGTCCAGGTGTTACAAGCCTCTGTCGAAGGGGCTGGTATGGTGGGTCGTTACGGGGGGGAGGAGTTTTTCATCCTGTTGCTCGATACCGATGGGGTGAGAGCGATGGGAACGGCAGAAGGGATGCGAAGGAGCGTCGAGACTACCTCTTTCTCCGGCGATGGGGTGGTCGATGTGGGGCTCACTATCAGTGCAGGGATCGCTATCTTCCCCGACGATGCCCTGGATCTCTCTGAGCTGATCCGCAAGGCGGACCAAGCCGCCTATCTGGCCAAGCGGACAGGCAAGAACCGGGTCTGCCTCCATCAGGAGGGGAGCGAGGAAGACCCGAAGTTGCGATTTCAGGCTGAGCGCTTCTCTCCCCTGATAGGTGGTCTTAAGGACGAGGTTCCTGGGAGATGAAGCGAACTCTTCGGCAAGGGATGAGCGGAGTCGTTACCGGCTCCCCAGAACGATGGCGGTTCATTTTGTTCACCATCGTTCTTAATCTTCTTTTGATCTCCATGGTCCTTCTCTCTCTGCAACAAGATGAGTTGAAAACGGAGGTCGTGGTTCTGCAGGAGACCCGAACGCTCATCGAGAAACGGCTGATCACGCAGGAGATCACCTATACCTACCCGGTGACCATCGTGGTGACACCGCCTCCTTCTAACAGATAACCGGTCGAGAACGTGAAACGGTGGTAGCGATGGAGAGTTGCGACCGGGCAAGCAGATCCACCAAAGGCCTATGGGGGAAATGATCAAGGAATGGTTCCTTAGAGGAGTAGGGAAGCGTCGCTTTTCCTTTGATCAGACCCTCTTGGATAACCGGCGGCGGTTTCTCCTCCTCTTGATCGTTTTCAACTCCTTGTTGATAAGCATCGCCTTGCTTTCTATACGCAACGTTGAGGTTCGGCAAGAGATCAGACGGGAGGAGATTCTCATTCGGCGAGCCTGGGACCTCTATGTCGCACGATGGGTTCCCGTGGTGGAGTATCGCTATGTTACCGCCACACCAACACCGCAGATCATGGCCTTGGCCGTCAGCGGCTCGCCCAGCGTCCCTCCATTAGTGATGGTCACCTCGCCTCTAGCCACCCCTTCTGGGATGCCGATTGAATCATCGACTCCCACATCGACACCCTTACCCACCCCCACCTTCACAGTGACCTTCACACCGAGCCCCACGGCCACTCCCACCGCGACCAATACACCCACGCCAACCGACACTCCAACGCCCCCTCCCACCGCGACCAACACACCCAGGCCCACCGACACTCCAGCGCCTACGGCCATACCGACTGAGACGCCAACTTCCACCCCCACCAACACTCCAACCCCTACGCCTACACCGACCAGCACACCCACGCCAACCGACACTCCAACCCCTACGGCCACACCGACCGAGACGCCAACCGACACTCCCAGCCCTACCGCGACGCCCGATTACCCGCCAGCGCCGCCTCAAAACCTGCGGGCCGCTGGAGGGGATGAACAGGTCAGCTTGGGATGGGATGTTAACACCGAGCCCGATCTGGCCGGTTATATGATCTATCGCTCTACGACTTCCGGGGGCGACTTCGCGCTCATCGCTACGGTGGGCCCAGCGACGACCCGCTACTTGAGTGGAGATGTGGACAACGGCGTGACTCATTACTACTTGGTTACAGCGTTTGACTTGGGTGGTAACGAATCTGATCCTAGTAATGAGGCGGGTGCTACTGCGACAGCCATCACTGATCCTTACCCATCCTGCCTAGAGGGTGTCTGTGCCAATGTCGAGGATCCGCCCGATAACGTCTGGCAAGACATCTACCCGGGAGAGTCCATCGTGCTAGATATGGGGGAAGGGAACGGGATAATCGATGGAGATGGTTACGGTGGTTATGACCTAGTTTATTACGAGCGAGATTTGGATCTGCTGGGCATCGTCTATATGGATTGGGTCCAGGTCGAGTTATCGGTCGATCGGTCTGCTTGGTACACCGTCTTCTATTGGGGCGATGACGATCCCATCAACACCGATAACACCAATATCGCTGCCTACGGCAAGGATGCTGACGGTGAGGTAGACAATGAGCAGATCCCCATTACCGATCTTTGGCCTAGCAGTACCACGCCAGTCTATCAGACCGGGATGGCCGTCGACATCCGAGGCCTAGCACCGTCCGGCTACGCCTACCGATACATTCGCATATCGTGCCCACTCCTTGGGGACGATCCTTCCCACGTGGATAGCATAGAGCGGCTTAACTAGGTGTTCAGGCTCTTGGGGCGAAGCCTAGCCTGAGAAGGCTAGGCTTTTCTTTGCTGCTCTTGCGCTAGAGACAGGGGTTGTGGTAAACTATATCTGCGCCCCCGTAGCTCAGTGGATAGAGCAGCGGCCTCCGGAGCCGTGTGCGCGCGTTCGAATCGCGCCGGGGGTACTGCCGTGTATGGCTGTATTCCACACCCTTAAGTCAGAAGCCCTCTGCATGCTTGGAAAGGGCTCTTACTTTCCTCATTCATTGAACGGTGCTAAGTGAAGCGGCTCTTGCCTAGGTCGGATACTCTAGCATCAGTTTCTTGAGTGCCGCTGTTATACGCAGACCTTCTTCATATGGCCTTTGCCATAAATTGCGACCGAAGAGGAAGCCCGTAACTCCAGCCTCCAGCGCAAGGCCGGCTTTCTCGAAAAGGTCCTCGTCGCTGGTCTTGCTACCTCCGGAGAGCAAGACCATACTCTTTCCCGCTGACCGGACCACCTTCTTTATCGCTTCCGCTGGGCTGAGGGCCAGTTCTCTATACTCTTTGGGGTATTGGTCCTTCCGGCTGGGGTCGTACTCTGGGAAGTTCAGCTTGACGCAGTCGGCTCCCAGTTCGCTAGCCACTCGGGCGGCGTAATCCACGGCGTAGATGCTATCGCGACCTCCTTTGGCCTCTATAGCCTCTCCTCGGGGATACGACCAGATGATGAGGGGGAGACCGTAGCGATCACACTCTTCCCGGATACGGCCCAACTGGAGGAGATCCTCACCCTGGGAGGGCGAGCCCACATAGAGGGTGTACCCTACGGCGTCGGCTCCCAGTCGGACCGCATCCTCCACCGAGGCGGTCTGGGGGGAGAAGGCGTAAGCCTCAGAGGGGATATCGGTCTTGCCGTTCAGTTTGAGGACTAACGGCACCTCCCCTGCGTACCCTCTCATATACTTCTGGGCTAGGCCGATGTGGAAGACGATGCCGGAGAACCCTCCCTCCTTGGCCAACCGAAGTTGGTATGCTGGATCTTGACTGGGTGGGTTGGCAAGGAAATCTCGTGGGCCGTGCTCCAGGCCATGATCGATGGGGAGGAGGAGCATGGTGCCGTTGCCAGGGCCGTACTCATATAACAGCCGATAAAGCCTGGTTCTCTGGCCCAAACTCAGGTCCAGATCCCCCAAATTAGGTCTCTTACCTGCCATTCTCTACTCCTTTCTTTCAGCAATATATCTAGGGGATGCAAGCCTGTTCCCAGAGTCTTTCTCTATTCGGTCTCCATGATGGCCAGAACGATCTCCCCGGCTACTACTACCACTTCCCTCTGATAGAGTTTTCCCTCCACCCTCGTTTTCAGGATGTAGGTGCCCTCCGGCGCGTCCCCTAGGACGAAATTCTCTCTCCATTCTTCGTCGGGGTTCACCTCCTCTAGAGGATAGGTAGATATCTCCTGCCAGCGTTGCTCGGGGGACTCAGCATGGTGAACGGTTATCAGGGTTTCAGGGATCGGCTTGCCTTGAGCGTCAATGAGGCGGCCGACGATGATCCCATATCCGGGGAGGGGACGAAGCCAGAGTTCTGGATTAAAAGTTCTATCGTAGGTGTTCTCTCCCCCTCGTACCTCGAAATGTAGGTGGGGGCCGAAGGCTGAGCCAGACATACCGACCCGCCCCACCATATCTCCTTCCTCAAGTGTCTGGCCCACTTCAACGTCGATTTGCGAAAGGTGGGCATAGAGGTTGTAGAGTCTCTCTCTCCTATGCCCTTTCTCCAGTTCTACAACGACCAGTTGGCCGTAGAAGTTGGGTTTGGCTCCGTAGATCACCTCATCGTCCCGACCAGCCACGATCACCCTCCCGCTGGCCGCGGCGAGGACGGGCGTACCCTCTTCGTTTTGGAACTCCACCCCGTGATGGATGCGATACTTTCCCCCTCCTGTGGAGCCGTAGGGGTAGAAGCGGTCCACGTGTTGTTCCCCTTGGGGACTGATGGGTCTACTGAGCCAGCGATCTTCCTCAGTTTCAAGAGTGGGCGTAGGGGTCACCGTAGCCGTCGGCGAAGCCGTTGGTGTGGCTGTAGAGGTGGGTGCCAGAGTAGGCGTGGGAGATGGCGGTTGGAGAACGAGGCTCTCTACTATGATGGGGGTATCTAGGAGGATTCGGTCTCCCAGGCTCTCCCCTCCCTCTCCGATGGCTGGAAGACGCTTTCCATCGGCGGCGTTATACATCCCCACCTCGATCCGATATTCGCCTGGAGGCGCATCCTCAGAGACCACGACCTCGTAGTGGTCGATGATTGTTTCGCCCTCAATCCAACTGGTGGTCGGCCGTGCCCCACCCTGGGGCAGAGCATCCCTCTGTCCCCAGATCTGGTTTCGGCCGTCTATGAAATGGACAAATACCGTGTAGGAACTCTCCGTCAGTTCGGCAGCCTGCCAATAGAGAGTGAGTTTCAGCCTTTCTCCGGGGACCAGGGTGAGCGGCTGGTCAGGGCTGGGGAGCCCTTCCAGGTCGTATCCTAGGAGGAAGGCCACCGAACCCACCCCTATCTTCAGGGGGATTTCGACAGTCGGTGTGGAGAAGATATGTTCCCTCTCCTCCACTTGCACTCGAGCGACTTCTAGCCATTCTCTCCCCCAAGGCAGCCAGCCACCAAAGTGGGAGAGAGCACCCTCCGCGGTCTGGAGCCTGATCCGTATCCTGCCTTCTCCGGCCGGAATGTTGGCGGGGAGTAACAAGGAGTAGCGCCCTTGCACTATCTCTCCCTCCCTCCAGGAGGGCAGGGGATAGTGGGTGGTGAGCCCTGGGACCCGGTCCTCCTTCCAGACTTTGTCCTGAGAATCTATAAGTTGAATTAAGAGCGTGGCCTCCTGGCATCCCTCTTTTGCCTGCCAGAGGAGGTAGAGGTGGACCTCTTCCCCGCCTCGAAGTCGCTCTCCTTCTATGCCGTAGCCTAGGAGTGCGACACAATGAACGAAGTCGGCTCGGAGGGCCTTCTCAATGGGCGGGGCTGGAGGCGAGGGAGGCTCGAAGAGGGCGGCGATCTCTACTGTGGCCAGGCGGACGCTGTTTTCAGGCGTGGGAGAGCCGCCTGAGTGGAGGGGCAGGAGATCCTCTCCTGAGTAGACGGTCAAGATCAGGTCGTATATCCGCGGAGGCACCCCTGGCGGAATCGGGAGGCGGTATAGGTCTCGAACTACCTCCCCCTCAGCCCAGCCGGAGGTGGGATGGGCTCCTTCCAGGGGGGCAAAATCGCGTTGGGCCCAACTCTCCCCTCTCTCATCCAAGAGATAAAAAGAAAGGTGGTAATCTTTGGCCATCTTCTCCATCGCTTTCCAGTAGAGGGTTAGGTGAAGTGATTGACCAGAAGTCATCTCTTCGGGCTCCAACTGGTAGCCTAGAAGGGCTAAAGAACCCCCAAAGGTGATGGCTTGTGGGTTTGGGATATCCTCTGTGAGATCTGAGGGCAGAGGGAGGAGGTAATGGGAGAGCCTTACCCCGGCGAACCAGTCGTCGGAAGTCAGATAGCCGTTCCCTTCCAGCCATCCCTCTATCAAGCCTTCGGGGTCGACGCTGGCGTTCCCGTAGAGGACCAACCAGACCCCGGTATGTTCCTTAGCCAGGGCTTGGAGGTCGCCCATGGTCTTTTCGCCAGGCGGGTATTCCCTGGGGAGGCCATATCTGGTCAGTTGGCCACGATAGTAGTAGTGGAAGGTGCCTCCCTGCCATGGAGCGTCAAGGATGATCGCCTCGCCAGGGTGGGAGTTCTCCATGACATAGGCATAGAGGGAACGGTAATCATCCCGGGCGTAGGCGGGGTTGGAATAGTTGTTAAAGAGACCATATGCGAAGAGGATGAGAACGAGGGATATTCCTAGGAGGGAGGGGATCCTGAACCTGCCCGCCGGAACCTCCAAAGCCTGGGCCAATATGAGATAGTAGGCCGGGGCTACCAGGAGGAGGTAGCGGGGTGCGAAGTGAGGAGAGTATAGATCGACCAGATAGGCGAGAAAGGTGGGCACTAGAAAGTAGGTCAAGATGGGACAACGATGGGGCCTTCTATGAAGGGCTCCTAATAGGAAGAGCAGAATGAAGAGGGCGAGGATGAGCCAACGGTAGAGCCCTTCAGTGGAGAGCGTGGGACCCAGGGTGAGCCCCACCATCACCTGGTGCAGGAA